>JBLHON010000023.1:0-21044 GCA_047621865.1 Crocinitomicaceae bacterium
AAGACCATCTAAATTAAAGCCAATAAAGGCAATATCACCAGGTCCTAGAACAGTTTGGCTAAACGACATACTGCTCGTGAAAAGCGTAAATAAAAGAAGGGATTTTTTTAGAATGGTCATGGCAGATTGAATTGGAGAATTTTAGTTTTAGCGAATGTACGAAAATCGCACCTTACGAACAAAAATTAATTCACAACAATTTAATGTTTAAAATTGCTATCTAATTAATATTTAATCAGTCGATTAAGTATTCAGATAACGAGCGAGAAGACTATGAAAATGATGTACACCTCGTTCACGTGTTGGTGAGAATCTTCCAGCCTTGTAAAAACGAGACTTAAGCCCCTTGTGAACCCCCTCAACAACGAATTCATCCTCGCGCTCAACTTTGTCTAATAATGCCCCTGCGCCAGCATTGAGTTTGGTTTCATCATAGACATATGTATAGAATGACACCTTGGTTTTATTCAGCGCTAATGGGGTAACAACATTGATCGATAATCCCCAAGGATAAAAGTTGAACATCATGTTTGGGAAGATCCAATAGTAATAAGCAGCAATCTCTTTGCCATAATCAATATGTCCTTCTGGAAGATCGAAAATTTCTTCGCCGCCACTTGAATATCCAATTTGGAGATTTATATGCTCATAAAGTTCAGTGGTATAGGTTCCATAATCGAGTGCATTATTCAGGTCTTCATGCACGAATGGAATATGAAATCCTTCTAAGTAATTGTCGCAATAGAGCGCCCAATGACAGTTCACAATGTAATCCTTGTTCATTGATTTCTCCAATTTGAATGAACTCAGAGGAAGGAAACCAATACGTTCATCCATGACATCAAGAACTTCTTGAAAATCGAATGCTGGATTAAGGCTCGTGAATAGATGACCTGCCCAATCTCGGACTTTAAAACGATGTAAATTATCACATGCCCTTGGGAAATCTTGAGCATCCTTAAACTCAGGCATGGATTTAAATTCTCCATTCAAGCCAAATCTACGTCCATGATACATGCATACAAGCTGTTTTAACTTCCCTGGATTGTTGACAACCAAGTTTCCACGATGCGTACACACATTTGAAATACAATTGATTGTATCGTCTTTCTCGCGAACTAATAGGATTGGCTCATCGATGAATTTATCGAGGAGCACTAAGGGAAAAACACTTTCACTCAATGGAACTGTATTCGCAGAATCTCCCAGCCATTGCCACGAACGAACGAAAACAGCTTCCTTGATTTTTTCAAATACTTCTTCTGATTGATAGAAGGATGCAGGTAATGTTTCTGCCTTTGTGATATCTGAATCAATGTAAAATGTTTTCATCTTAATTTTTAGCGTTGTTCTTCATCAATACATAAAACGGAATTCCTAAGAGCAGGAGTAAAAATCCGTAAAAAACGATCTCTTCCCCGCAGCCAATTATGATCCAAATCGAAAAAGAAAATGCTAAAATAGATAAGATTAGTTTCTGGACAATTTTTTTGCTTCCTCGCTTAATAGTTAAGAGGGCATAGGTTGCAATCGAAAAGAGATAGGGCGTTAAAACAGAAAGCGTTGAAAGCAGCATCATAAATTTGAAGGCGTCTGCTAACGATTTTGAATAGTTAAAAAGCATGAGAACAGATGCAAGTACACTTGAGATGACAATGCCAATAATGGGAGAATTATTCTTGTTTGTTCGTTTGAAAACTTTTGGAAAGAGATCGTCCTTTGCCGCTGCCATGGGGATTTGTCCTTGGATTAAGATCCATCCATTGAGCGCTCCCATTGTTGAAATAATGGCTCCAATTGCTACAAGGTATTTTCCGAAATCACCCCAAATGATTGATGCAGCATCAGCAAAAGGAGCATCTGACTTCATTAATGACTCTGCAGGAACAATTCCTAACACAGCAACAAAACTCAGCATGTATAGGGCTGCAGTTATGATCGTTCCCAAAATTGTTGCACGCTTTATCGTCTTTTCTGGGTTCGCAATATTGCCACTTGGAATTGTCGCGCTCTCCATCCCAAGGAAGGCGAAAAACGTAAGTGTTGTCGTGGCTGTAATCATCACGAAAAGTGAATCTGTACTCTCAGTAGTAGGGAAGAGGTGCTCTGTATTGATGTAGAAGATTCCAATTAATCCAAGCATCAATAAAGGAACGATTTTGAGGATGGTTGTAAAGATCTGGACGATTCCAATTGTGCGAATGGGTTTGGAATTAATCCATGTGAAGAACCAAACGAAAAAGAGACCAGTCGCAACTGAAGAGTAGACATTGGAAGTGAGGACAGGGAAGAGGACGCCAAGATATCCAACCAAGGCAACTGCAATAGCTGCATTCGTACACCAAATCGAAATCCAATATCCCCAAGCAACTAGATAGGCTGGAAATTCACCCAATCCTACTTTTGTATATGCGTACGGTCCACCAGATGATTTGGGCAAGATCGAGCTAAGATTTCCAAAGACGAGTGCGAGTAATATTGCTCCAACTGACGAGAATACCCAGCCGATAATTCCAACTCCACCAAATGCTGCAAGAGTAGCAGGGAGCAGAAATACGCCAGAACCAATCATGTTACCAATGACAAGTGCAAGACTGGAAAGAAGTCCAATTTTTTTCTGTGAAGTTTTGTCTGGTCCGTTCAATTACGAGCTGTGTTGACTAAAGCGTGCTTATTTCAGCTATTCGCACCCTTACTTTAACTGATTTCGAGGCTGGCGTATAGCTTGAATGAGCATGTAGCTCTAGCGGAATAAGTGGATTTGCTTCTGGAAAGTAAGTCGCCAAGCAACCTTCTGGGATCGCGTAGGGAACAACAGCAAACCCATCGACTAAGCGTTCTACATTTCCATAATTGTTAAAGAGGGAAACAAGTTCTCCTTTTTTCAATGACATTGATTGCATGTCACGCTCATTCATGAAAACGACCATGCGTCCGTTCAAAACCCCTCGGTATCGATCATCTAAACCATAGATCGTCGTGTTGAATTGGTCGTGACTGCGAATTGTCATCATCACGAATTCTCCTTCTTCACAGTTTGTGGCGGAAATAGCATTAATTGTAAAGTTTGCTTTTTTCGATGCGGTATTAAACTTTCCGATTCGCGCGCCATTCGGAAGGTCGAATCCACTCGGAGTTTCCAAACGCTCATTGTAATTTTCAAATCCAGCGATCGTTTTTTCGATCAAATCTCGAATTCGACTGTAATCCGTCGTGAGATAATCCCAATCCACTTTGTCTTGTGTAAGAGCTGCTGTCGCTATTCCAGCAACAATTAATGGTTCGCTCATTACAAACTCAGAGGGCGGTTGCAATCTTCCCTGACTTGTATGAACTCTTCCCATGGAGTTTTCCACAGAGACGACTTGTGTTTTTCCTTTGACGATATCGATATCTGTACGTCCCATTGAAGGAAGGATCAGTGCCGTTTTACCGTGTATAAGATGCGATCGATTCAACTTCGTAGAGATATGAGCCGTTAAATTGCATTTCTTGAGTGCCTCTGCTGTATAATAGGTGTCTGGGGCTGCAGAAAGGAAATTCCCTCCCATTCCAATGAAGACTTTCACTTCTTCATTATGCATTGCTTTGATGGCGCTCACTACATTGTAGCCTTCTTCTTGAGGCGGAGTAAATCCAAAATTCTCGCTTATTTTATCGAGGAGTTCTTTTGAAGGGTTCTCGGCTATTCCCATAGTGCGATCTCCTTGAACATTGCTATGACCACGGACGGGGCAAGTGCCAGCGCCAGGTTTACCAATACTGCCTTTCATCAGCAATAAATTCACGACTTCCTGAATATTATCTACGCCATTTACATGTTGCGTCAATCCCATTCCCCAGCAAGCAATAACCTTATTTCGTTCCGACAATAAGTCGACGAATTTATCTATTTCTGCTTCCTGTAGACCTGTTCGAGCAATTAGCTCTTGAAGGTCAGATTGCATCAACGCTTCTTTGAATTCTGAGAATCCAGCCGTTTTCGCATCGATAAAAGCACTATCTAAAATCTTAGGATTGTCTACTGCGCGATCAAAAAGTTTCATCATTACCGCCTTGAGTAAGGCGACATCCTCATTGATACGAACCTGTAAATAGAGATCGGATATTTCGACTCCTTTGCCAAAGACTCCACTTATGTTTTGAGGGTTCTTAAATCGAACTAATCCTATTTCTTTCAGTGGATTAATCGATACTACTTTTGCGCCATTTTCCTTTGCTTTTTCAAGTGCGGTAAGCATCCGAGGATGATTTGTTGCTGGGTTTTGACCGAAGATCAGAATGAGTTCAGCTTTGTATAAATCATCCAGTGTTACTGAGCCTTTTCCAATTCCCACAGTGCTAGTCAATCCAACACCACTCGATTCATGGCACATATTTGAACAGTCTGGAAGATTATTCGTTCCGAACATTCGCGCAAATAACTGATATAAAAATGCTGCCTCGTTGCTCGTTCTGCCAGATGTATAGAACGCGGCTTCATCAGGATTGTCGAGCGCCCGCAAATTCGTACCAATCAATATATTTGCATCTGCCCACGAGATCGGCTTGTAATGTGTTTCTCCTGGCTCGATAACCATTGGGTGGGTAAGTCTACCTTGCTGACCTAGCCAATAATCGCTTTTTTTGATAAGATCAGCGACTGAATATTTTTGAAAAAAATCGAGATCAACACGACCGCTCATTGCTTCTTCGGCAATAGCTTTAACACCATTCTCGCAATACTCGCCCAACTTTGAGCGATGCTTTGGATCTGGCCATGCACATCCTGGACAGTCAACTCCGCCCTCTTTATTTAGCCTGTTCAGTACTTTCAATGATTTGTATACCGGCATCACATGAAAGATATTTTTCAATGCATAACGCACACCTTTCATTCCCGCGGCATAACGGGGTACTTCTCCAATTTTAAGCTCCTTCTTCTTTTCCATTCGATTGACTGAAATCTAAAGATAGTTTTTTTGAATTGTTGAACGCAAGATATTGATTCACTCTTGCAAGTAGTCTATGGAATAGAAGAGTTTTGAGAAGAAAAGAACCGACTAATTTTCTTCAGTTTGATATTCATCTCGCAAGTACAGGAGTATTTTATCCATGTAAAGAAGTAGTAAGGTCGATAATGGAAGTGCTATCAAAATTCCAGTCGTGGCGCCAAAAATGTAACTCCATAGTATATAAGAGAGCATCATAATTGCTGGGTTCATACTCGAAACACCCTTCATAATTTTTGGGAAGAAGACGAGTTCTTCGAGAACTGAAACAACGATGAAAATCCCAATGATGATTCCATAAAACAGGAAGAAGTTGGCATCTAGTTCAATGGACAAGACCCAACAGCAAAGAGAGAGTGGAAGAAGAGTTAGGTAATGAAAATGAGGAATATAACACAGTAGACCACCAACAAGTCCGAGTAAAATTGCTCCTGGAACCCCCATGATAATGAAGGTAGTCATAAAGATCGCCATGCAGATAAGCACGATTTTCGTTCGTTGACGGAAGTAGGTCAGGAAGATGTTTTTAAAATCAAGCAGTAAGCCATCCAGGTATTTTGGTCGATTCTTCCTAACGCTGAAATACTTCTTAAACTTCTGTTCAAAATATTCATAGGTGTAAACGATGCAGAAAAAGTACCCAAATGAATAAATGAAGATCAAGAACCAATTAAGGTCGTGACCACTGCTTTCTTTGGCATCCTCGCTTGAGCCCATGAAGGAAGTTATCGCGGCAAATCCCTCTTTTAGCGTTTCTGAATCTAGTTTTGGTGAATTACTGGTATCTGCCTGTGCATTTAGCTGCTGTTCAATTTCTACTTGTGAATAGATTTTTTCGATGTAGGATTTGACCTGGTTTCGTGTAGCATCAATGTCCTCACTATTGGTTTCAGCGTAGGTTTTAAACGCATTGCTTATTCTCTTAAAGTCATGCACGACATGTTTGCCGAACAATCCAATCGAGAGAGCAAAAATTGCAATTGAGACTGTTATTACCAGTGTCGTAGCGAGATTCCTATTCGGGATGTATTTTCGCAACTTTACTATAATTCGATTGAAATAGTATGCTGCAACCAGCCCTATGAAGAAAGGCAGGATTATCTGTGCTAGGAAGTAGAGTGTCACAAGAAGTACCGCGATGATGCTTAAGAAAATGATGTGTTGTTTGTAGTTCTTCATGTGGCAGAGAATGATGCTATAAATCTACTCCAAATATCGAAAAAGGCCACTCATTCCAATAGTTATCGGAAGAGTAGCCTTTGAATTCCTAGTATTGAAATGTTCTTTAGTGTTTAATAACCTTGATCACGCGAGATGCTTGAGCAGTTGAAACAGCAATGAAATACGTTCCATTCGCTAATTCTCCTAACGAGATTTCACTCTTATCAACACCTTCTCCCGTGAGAATCGTTTTCCCAGCAAGTGATATCAATTGGTAAGTGTAGGCTCCATCTAGATCGATCGAAAGCATATTTTGAGTTGGATTCGGGTATACACTTAAAGCAAGCGCGTCCAAATGATCGAGTCCAACTTGTGATCCAACTGTAATGGTTTGTGTAGTTGTACACCCATTTGCATCCGTCATTATGACAGTATATGTTCCTGCGGGAATATTGATTAGCGATTGAGGATCATCATTATCACCAACTCCATCATTGTCCCAATCAAAGGTGTAAGGTGCAGCTCCAAGATCAATGACAAGAATGATAGATCCATCATTTCCAGCCATTTCATCCGTGGCAGTTAAAGTGATTGCAGGATTGATTCCAGTAGTTACGTTAACAGTTGTAGAATTGATGCAACCATTTGCATCTGTACCAGTAACTGAATAAATCACTGTACCTGGTGCTTGTGTAAAAACAACGCCATCTACTACAGAATTATCCCATAGATAAGAAATTCCTCCAGCCCCTGTTAATGTCACTTGATCACAATCAGTAATGTCAACAATTCCAGTTATAGTAGGCAATGCAAATACAGTTACATCTACTGTTGATGTGTTTTGGCACCCTAGAGCATCAGTTCCAGTAACAGTGTAGGTTATTGTTCCAACTGCGGGAGTAAATATTACGCCATCAATTACTGAGTTGTCCCACGTATATGTGAGTGCTCCTGCTCCTGTGAGTGTCGCTTGTGCTCCATCGCAAATATTAGTGTTATCCACAGATCCAGAAACTGTAGGAAGAGCATTGACCGTAATATCAATTGAATATGCACAGTCATTTGCATCTGTACTTGTGGCTGTGTAAGTGATTGTTCCGACAGCAGGATTAAATGGCACTCCATCAATAACGCCGTTATCCCAAGTCACTGTTCCCAAATTAGTTGATGAGGCCGTTAATATTACTGGATCACCAAAGCATACGTCTGTTCCTGGACCCGTTGTTACCAATCCATCACACAATTCTGTAATTATTGCAATTCCATTTCCTAGGTGAGTTCCTGGTGTGTTGATTTGGTTTGTTCCACTACTGAATGATCCACCACCTCCTCCGTGAGTGGGATCTGTTCCGCCAGCACCTCCAGAGTAACCGCCTCCGCCGCCTCCACCACCATAGTGGTTTCCGCCGCCTCCGCCGCCGCCAAATCCTCCGAATCCGCCACAGCCTCCTCCGCCGCCACCACAGAATGGTGAACCTGCAACCCAGCCTCCAACTATTCCTAGTCCTCCATAAATTCCTCCTCCAGCTGTTATCCAGCCTGTTCCTCCTCCAGCACATGGTGTACCAGACCAAAGTCCTGCACCACCACCATTTCCAGCAGTACCACCTATATAGCCTCCAGACGAATCATTTCCTCCATTCGTGGTTATTTTTCCGTGAGCATCAGCATGTAAAGGCACAGCCGAGGTCCAATTGCATTTCCCTCCACCGCCACCAGCAGCAATCAATAAAGTATTTGAAGCATTGTAAACAAAAACTCCGCCGCCCCCTCCAGAGCTGTTTTGTGAATTTCCACCAATTTGTAATTGACCTTGTTGGCCAACTACTATCGTCAGAACTTCACCTGGTATTACTGCAAAGTCTCCTGTCATTTGTGCACCAAGACCTCCACCACTGCCGCCTCCTTCTGCGCCACTGACATCAATATTTATAGAAGAGACACCAACAGGAACTGTATACGTTTGAATTGATCCAGTATAGTTAAATGTAGTTTGCGCCCAACTGGTTTGGACTCCAAGAAGGAGCATTGAAGCAATAATAAATGTGCTTCCAATGTTCTTCACTTTAGTAAGTAGTGTTGATTTCATAATTCGTGTGATCTAGTGCTGATTAATTATTTAGTGTAGTAAGTACATGTTACTGCTAAGTCATGCTCAATAGCCTCTGCGCTAGCAGGATAATTGTGTTAAATCTACTAAATTCGCGAAAGAACTAAAAGGATTTAACAAGTAATAAATTTGGCATTTGAATTTTTTGTTCGAAATCTGAACTCTTAATCGAGAAAGTCAGTCAATGTTGGTAATAAATCCAATGACTTCTTAGGAGTGCTAAAGTCTATTCCAGTCTACGATTATTTATTCATCTGATGAAAGCTTCTTTCATTTTTTCTAACTTAGTCGCAATCTAATATCTATGCTTCTAAGGAACTTGCTTCTTCTCTTTATTTTGAGCTTTTATGCATCGGAAGTTGCATCTCAGACGAATCCATGTGTGAGCCAAAATGTTATCCGGGTGGTTGTTTTAGGTTCGTCCACTGCAGCTGGAACGGGCCCGTCAACTGCTGATAGTGCTTGGGTTAATCGTTACCGCAATTACGTAGAATCTATTAACTCAAGTAACGAAGTAATTAATTTGGCTGTTGGAGGGTATACCACGTACAAAATTATGAGAACTGGATTTACACCTCCTCCTGGACGTCCTACTCCAGACATAACAAAAAATATAAGTGCAGCCTTGGCGCTAAATCCTGATGCTATTATTGTCAATATGCCTTCAAATGACGTTAGTAGTGGGTTTACATATCTAGAACAGATCGATAATTTAGACTCAATCGTGGAGTTATCAACCATTAGTTCAGTTCCAATTTGGATTTGCACGACTCAACCAAAAAACTTTTCAGATTCTGTTCTTCGACAGCTGCAATCGGACATCAAGGATACAATTCTTGCGCGTTATGCGCCAAGGAGCATTGATTTCTGGACTGGTGTGGCTTTGGGGAATAATACGATTGACCCCACCTATGATTCTGGCGATGGAACTCATTTAAATGATGCTGGACACGCACTGCTGTCGAGTCGAGTGATAGAAGCAGACTTGCCATTAGATCTTTACACTCCTGGTTCTTCCGTGGATTATGCAGTTATTAATGCGACGCCACAGGGCTTTCAGGGATGTGGAGACGCTTCCACGCTTTTTACAGTCATGGTTGCTAATTTAGGCATAGATGAAACGATTTCAAGTCAAATTATTGTGGAAGGAACAAATCTAACGACAGGCGCAATTTTCTTGACTACACTGATCCAAACAGGAGGGATTTTGGCTTGTCAAGTTGATACACTCAACTTTACGGCAGATCTATCTGTTGAAGGAAATTACTCGTTCGTAATGTACAGCACCAATCCAAATGATACGATTGGCTCCAACGATTCACTAACTATCTTATTGCAAACGTTAGGTCATCCTGTTATCAGTGCACAAAACGACACACTATGTGAATCTGGGAACGCTCTGCTTAGTGTCACTACTTCAACACAAGACACTGTTTTTTGGTATTTAAATCCAACAGATCTCACTCCCATTGAATATGGGCAGTTTTTCTCATCAGGGTTCCTTTCTTCAACTACAACATGGTATGCAGAAGCAGTTCGTGGAGATTTATTTTATCGAAATTCATTGGAAACTACCTTGAACTCTAACATTAACTTTAATGGGGCTATGTTTGATGTCGTGGCCCAAGAAGATGTAGTCTTGGATAGTTTCTTCGTAAAAATTAACACTTTAGGGATGCAGGAAGTTGAAATGTATACCAAGGCAGGGAGTCATTTGGGCTATGAAACAAATGCTGGTGCATGGACATTTTTGGGATCGACTTTTGTTGAGGTGGTGGACGATCAGGCATATACATCTGTTCCAATAGGGGATTTTTCACTTTCCACATACGATACTTTAGGAGTATATGTTCAAATGGTGACTCCTACTTCTCGATTGTCGTATGCAAGTGTTGCTTCTCCTATTACAAGATCTACAGGCGAATTAGAACTTATCACTGGGAGTGGTGCAGCTCACGATTTTGGAGGTAATTATTACCCAAGAGATTTGAATTTTGGCGTGCATTATCACTTTGGTGATCGCCCAGAAGGTGAATGTTCAACAGGTAGAATTCCAGTAACTGCATTCGTGAGTAATACAACGTTTGATCTTGGGAACGATACCATTATTGATAGTGATGATTCAATTACATTTTATGCCCCTCAGGGGTACTTTAATTACTCTTGGTCAACTGGTGGGACTTCAGACTCTAATGTTGTAGTAGCAAGCGATCTTGGCAACGGGGTACATTATATTTCTGTCTCTTTTGAAGATTCTCTAGGGTGTGAAAGAAGTGATTCACTAGTTATTGCCATTGCTGATTTAGTTGGACTCCAAGAACTTTCAAATGAAATTTATGTCTATCCAAATCCAACGAGCGACGAATTGTACTTCAGTACATTAATAGATCGAGCAAGAATTCTTACTCCAACTGGTAGTGTTGTAATGTCCTTCACAGAGCCATTTTCTTCTCTATCACTTACCAATCTATCGAGTGGAAGTTACTTCATCGAGATTTCAGTAAACGGGAAATTGAAGGTTTTGAGGTTTGTGATGAAGGCTATTCGATAGTCTAAATGAGCGCAAGAGAAATTATTTTTTCTTCGTCAGAAACATGATGTCAACATAACAAATGTAAACGCCATTCTCTTCAATCAATTTGACTAATCCTCCCCATTCTTTTGCCCCTTTTGGAATTGGATAATCATTCAGAAGCTTATTTTCTAGCTGCTCGAGTGCCGAATTATCCTTGAGTTGCGCTAATGGAATGGTATATGAAAAAGCGACTTCGTGGATCTTATTTGAAAAGAGCTTGAACATTCCAAATTGATGAGTTGCTTTAAGGAATCGTTTCTTTGAAGTGGAGTTGTAGTAGGCCGTAGAAGATTTTTCTTCCATCAATCCAGTGCCACCTTCCTTCTTCAAATACTCAAAATGCTTTGAGGCAGCGAGATAAATTTTCGAATTTTTCTCTAGCTCTCGATCCTTCATATTATTGATGATGAGTCCAAACATTTTGAATTCAGTGTCTTTCAATTTCCAAGTGCGTTCTTTGAATGGAAGTCCATCTTGAGTATAGCTGCTAGGATACTTCTTTGCCAACTCAGGATCCCAGCTTATGCTAATTTCATCTTTTGAATATACAGTTGGTGGATCAGCAAAAACCGTCGTCGCCCAAAGTGTATTGCCATAAATGAATGCAGTCCCATGCGCGAAATATTGAGAACTGAGCATGTTTTGATTGTGCCCCAAGGATTTTTCCCAAATATCAAAGGCTTCTTCTGCCGTGCTTTTCGCCATGGTTTCAAGGCTCTCTTCATCCACATCTGTGTAGAGAATATTTTCTCCGCCTCCAGATAATTCTTTCAATTGGTAGGTTACATAGTTCGTGCGAATCTCAGGCTGTCCGCCAGTGGAGTTTTCTTTCTTACCTGATTCTGCATGAGACAACTGTCCATTGGTATTCATGTAGACACAGTGATTTCGAGATGCCAGCCACAAGTTATCATCCCAATAGAGCGTTTTAACCCTGTTCGCGATCCTATGTTGATTGATTAATTGATGGAAGTGGAATGCTGTTAAACGCTCTAATTGAAGCTTTTCATCAGAATTAATTCCAGCCAATAATGAAGTCAAATCACCTTCTCTGTACGTCTTATTCTCGATTTGTGCCCAACCAGTAATGGAACAAATTAATGCTACTATGAGTAGGGTGGGAGCGATTGGTTTCATGAAGGTTTATTTCAAATAACGACCAAACTCGGTGATTTTGATTTCTACTCCAACATAGGCAAATGGCATACAAGCCCATTCTGAAGTAACATCCAAATTATAGATAAACGAGATTGAATTCTCTCCCAAAGTAAGCTCAAAGTCATTGATTGTCAGAGTTGGGAGACTAGTGAATTCAATGCACTCTTCAATTCCATCAGCCTGTAATAGTACTTTGAATTCTTTTTCTGCGCCTGCTTGAAGGATCGATAGGAGATTGCCTTGTCCTTCATTTAATAATTCCGATAATTTGACTGGTTCGTAGGAGTTGTTCTTTAAAGCATATAGCTCCTCTGTGTAGGAATATTTCCCCGTATAATCAGCGTGACCAGTTGAAACAACCTTAATGTTTTTATAGGTGCAAGTATTGGTAATGACGGCATCTGCTCCATATTCTTCGCCCGAATTATCTTCTGTTGTGATACATTTTGGCGTCCCATGGCTTGGCATTGGCACACTAGATCCAGCTAATTCCAAGTGAACGATAGTTGGCGTTTTAATCATCACTGGCTCAGAATCTGGATTGCAATACTCATAGTCCCATACGTTGAGATCGTTGATTGTGAGAGCCATTTTCTTGCCTTTATAATTGGGATTAGCGAGAATTCCCTCTTCACCATCAAGGCACAATTCTTCAGGTAAATCAAGCACATTACTCGCTCCTCCAAAATCGTAATCGCCAAACATTAGATGGAAGCAATCGCCAAATTCGCAGCCATCAAAAACAAGAGTCATTGTTTGTTGACCTTCCATCTTAAATGAAGTAAAGTGTCCGAAAACGTATCCTTTAATTGTCTTTACTTCCTCCCAAGTCACTTCATCATAGATTACTTTTTCTACGTCATACCAATAATCTGATTTTCCATTGACAGTTCCTTTGACACTTTTGGCAATGATAGTTACATCATCCAATGTACCCAGGGAATGCAATTTTTTACCAGCTAAATCTGGCTTTTCATGGATGCTACAAGGTTCTTGAATATCCACTTGTTGAGCAGATAATGTCAATGTGCAAAGAATCAAGATGATCGAAGAGAAGAGTTTATACATTGCTTTAATTTTTTCTAAAAGTAAGAAATATTTATATGGACCGAAACAAAAATCGCGCCTAGCTTCAATCAAGTTATCTTGATAAATCAACTACTTTTGGCTGAAATGAAATGGTTAGTTCACATAGGATACAATGGCAGCAATTATTCTGGTTGGCAATTTCAGCCAAATGTAGCATCTGTTCAAGGTGTGATAGAGGAGAAATTGAAGGCCATCTTTAAAATAGACATTTCTGTTGTTGGCTGTGGGCGAACGGATGCTGGAGTGCACGCAAGTCAATATATGCTTCACTTCACACTTGAAGAATCCTTTGATTTTAATCTGAAATTTCGTCTGAATAAACACTTGCCAAACGAAATTGTTGTGTATGATGTCATAGCCTTGGAAAAGGAACAACATTGTAGATTTGATGCTGTATCAAGGACATATGATTACTTTATTCACCTGTACAAAGATCCATTTTTAAGTCAATGCAGTTCTTTTTACGAATTGGAGGATCTGAATTTTGACGCTATGAAAAAGGCAGCTGCCATGCTTCCTGAATTTGATGATTTTAAATCAGTTTGTCGGCAGCCAGACTTGTACAAACACACTTTATGTAAGGTAAGTCAAGCTCGGTTTTTTGTGGATGCTCAAGAAAAACGTTTGCGATTTACAATTACTGCGAATCGCTTTTTGAGAGGAATGGTGAGAATAATAGTGGATTATCTGCTTCAAATAGGAAGTGGTTCTATGAGCTTAGAGGAGTTTAAAAAGATGCTTTCTAACGAAGTGGAAATCCCAGAAAAACATCCAGCTCTTCCAAATGGATTGTATTTGTCTCACGTTGAATACACCTATTTAAACGTTGAAAGTCAACCTGATATAGGTAGCTTCTTAAAGCTTGGTTTGGAAGATTAGTTACTTCAGACTTAATCCACAATCGCCACAAACCTCATCATCATCATCAGTGACTTCATGTCCGCATGCAGGACAACATTGATTGCCAGATCGAATTGCTTCATCATAGATTTTTTTAGTCTCTTCCTTACTTGTCATTCCAGAATCTAAGTTAGGCCCTGCAGCTTTAATCCTCTTGTATTTTTCTATTGAGTAGATTTTATAGCCTGCAAACAAGCCGAGCAAAAATGTCCCTGCCATTGATATTAATACAGTTGGTCTGATCTCAGCTAAATCCGCATTAACAGTTGCACTCACTAAAGATCCCACTAGATCATTGCTAGAAGCTCCATCTGAAGAGTAACCTGTGAAAATCTGATAGTACTTTGTGCCGTAGAGCATATCATTTTGCGACTTCAGAACTTTAAAGGTCAGGTAGGACCCAAGGAAGGTGATTAGGATGACAACTACAGTTGATTTTACGATAACTCTCATGAACTATTGCTATTAGATTGAATTGATTCAAAATTGTGGTGCTAATGTAATAAACTAAAGCTCAAATTGAAGCCCTCATATAGACAATTTGGACTGTTGCTAGTTCTAGATTCATAACTTTGGAGCATTCTTTGTTGGTCACTGATAGAATTGTTCTAAAATGACTAACTTGAATACGCTAACGTTTCCCAAAAATGCATTCTATGAGAATATTTCTTGGAATTTTAATTTGCTCTTTTTCCTTACTCTTCATTGTATCTGCCTGCGATAAACCCGTGATTAAATACAACTCAGATTTTGAAGGACAATGGAGGACTATTCTCGTTTACGATTCTCTTCTTCAGGTTAATGTGATGAATGAAATTGTCATTGAGGGGAAAGATGGATCATTCAAAAATACGTGTGCACCCTGTGGAGCAGATTTATGTAATTGTCTAAATTCGAGTGTTGGAAAAGCAACAATGAATTCTTCAAAAACGCATATGAAAATTGGCAGTTCAAACTCCTATCCTTTGGAAATTCAAGAAGAACCCAATATTGATTCTACTGGAACCTGGACCATGTTAATTCATGGATTGAGGTATTACAAACAGTGACAATACAAGATTACTTTAGGGAGTTCTGAGTCACTGTAGATACTCGAAATATGGTAATGGAGCTTCGATCAGAATTCGTTGAGGAGCTTCACCTGTTTGTCGTTCTCAAGAACCATACTAGGTGTGCCATTATAGTCTCCAATAGTTCCAGTTACACACACTTTCTGATTGATTAAATAGACTTCAGGCTGGTATTGAAAATTCTTGATACTCGATTCGAAAATTGTCACGGAAAAAATTTGATTCGGAAATTTCTTGTCAAGATTTAGGAAAACATGTCCTTTATTGTGCTTCTTCGAGCTGACTACAGTTCCACAAACTGTAGTTCGCTTACTCTTATCTCGTATTTTAGCAGCTTCATAGGTGTTGATGGCCTTTTTTGGTAACTTTTCACGATCAATTGCAATGGCATCACCTTTTTCTGCGTCAGCCAACCAGTAATCGATATCAAAATTAGACTCTATCAAGGATTCCTGTGAATCTTCTAGATTGGGAAATAAATCTAATCCCAGAAGGCGTTCCGCGCTATCAATTGTCACTGCATAGGCTTCGACAGGTAATTCAAGTTCCATATTGGGCATGACATATGCAATTCCTCGTTTATTCTTGAGGTCCAAAGCAGTCTTCACGTAGTATTCAGGAATGGAGATTTTATTCACGCCGCGTTCAATTGTGGGTAAATTATCTCGTAGAACAGGAGCAGTTACAACTATCAGATGAGTTTCCTGTCCCTCAACATAGGAGCGCAAAAGACCTTCCAGTTCAGCCCACTTTTGGCGGTTAAAATCGCCGAGTTGTGGTGACATATTGGAGTAAAAGTAGCTCTCTGATAATGCAGTTTCACTCCAACGAAAATCTGCTGAAGGTGCTAGGTGCCCGCGATCATAACCAAATCCATCATAAGCATATGAACTATCAGATTTTAGCGTTTTCAAGAAATAATCGGCCTCTACAGCTGTTCCAGTTGTGATCATTGGGTCTTCCCGAAAATCATTGGATCTTGAGAAATTTCCGGTTGTGACGTCAGGTAATATGATGTGCTCGACCCAATTGGCCTGCTCGTGTGACTCGTTATATGAAAGAATCATTGCAGTATGTTCTGCAACTTCAAAGTCTCCATCCATCAATGGAATTCCAATTGTTTTAATCTCTTTACGAATCCATGAAAGTTTAAGTTGATCGATCTCACGTTGAATTTTCGATTTTTCATCATTCAATAGATTGAGTTTCTGTTCCAGAACATCAACCTGAGGATCATTTACTTGGGCGAATGTTGAGCTGTAACTTACAAGGATGAGGAAAACAGAAAAGTACTGATTCATAGTAGGGATGGAAGTTGTGCGTCAATTGCGTGAATGTAAAAATACACTATTTGGATTAATTCTTACGATCAGATCTCCTAAAATTCATCTTCTGGGAATCCATTTGAATTTCTGTGATTCCAGTGATTTAAAGAGCTAATGTCCCGGCAATGCAACTTCTAAGAGTTCCAAATCTCCCGAAGTATTCGAAAATTGATAGGCTAAATTTGGAGGAATTACAAAAGCGTCACCCTGATGTAATTGATGTGGGGAATGTCCATCAGCAGTGAGTTCCAGTTCGCCCGAAAGCACAAAGGTGAATAGAATATCTGCTTTATGACTCGTTAATTGAGATTTCTATGAGTCTGCATTAGGACGAGCAACATGAACAGAAGCAATCCCTTTTGTTGCCTTGGCAATTCCAGTATCTCTTGTTTCGAAACCATTAATTCTCTAAGGTTTCCAGTCAGCATCTTCTTGCTTATGATGACAAAAACGTTGCTCACCAAACTCCCGCTCAGGACGATAATGCTCAGTTGGCAGTTCCATTTCGTGATCAATTGAAGTCATGTGTTCTGCTGGAATGCCAATTTCGATTACTTCCAAATTATCAGATGCTTCCAAAACTCGATGTCGAATTTCAGGAGGTTGAGTTACGCAATCTCCCGCCTTAAGAATGAAAGGTTCACCCTGATCTTCATAGACTAATTTCACCCAGCCACGATAGCGATAGATTAGCTGAAAACCAATGGTGTGGTAGTGAACCATGTCAGGAACAGGGCCGCCTGTAGGAATTCGAATATGAGAAGCCATGATTCCGCCACCCAGACGATCTGGAATTAAATCTCGATACAACATGCCAGCTCTGCCAATGACCCAAGGATCTTGATCTCGTAACTATCTGACTTCAAATTTGTGTTGAGTTGGCGGTGTTTTTTACCTGATAGGCTTTCGTGAGAATTTTAAAAATGGTGCCATTTGGCGCAGTGATTTCGATTTGAACGATTCATCTACATTGGGCTTGCAATTAATTGAAAGCTTGAGCCAACAGATTGGTGGTCAAATTAAGTGTTATAGCGACAGTGGAGCAATCTACGAATTGAGGCTGAAGAAATAAACTCTTGTTCCTCTCCATTCGAAAATATGGCGCAGATGGGTGATTTCTGTAAGTGTTTACAATCCAATACTATAAATAATTTTCTGGAAACACGGCTGCTGCAACTATGATGATTGCTCAAAAAGGAAGTGCTTAATAGCAACTGCTGTGAGACGACTTAAATAACAGTGTGTAATTAAGATATTGACCTTATTGCCTCGAAAACATTAAAATTGATCCACGATACAAATTTCAACTATCAGCTTTTGTGTCTTCGCGAAACCCTATGAATACGCAATTTCCTCAGGTTTTAAGGCAGTTCTTTGGAATTTTTTATTCGTATTATGGAATTGGTTACACCTGAATTTGACAGTTCAGTTGTGAGTTCATTGATTCTAGGCTGATGCTATTTTAACTTAAGTTGATACTATTAATTCGGTAATTCGATAAAATTATCTAAACAAGATGGAAATAGTTTATTTTTAAATCTTATTTCGATTTGTCCATGAAGATGCCCTGTATCAATGCAATAGTTAACAGTTAATGAATTATTCAAACCTAAAAATATCATGCGAGAAAGCGCAGGAAATACTTTCTGAGTTGTTTGACATTCAGGCTATTGCTACTGAACTTCCCGGATCAGTGGATTTTAATTTCAGAATTAAAATTGAGAATCACGAAGGATATATTTTAAAAGTATCTCGTCCAGATGAAGATAGGACTAATCTAGATTTTCAACAAAGTCTCTTGCAATATGTCGAAGGGAATGGACAGCATTTAATCGCTCCCAAAGTAATTCAGGACAAAGATGGAAGTAACATCTCAACATTTACTGATGGTGATGGGAATTTAAGATATGTTCGTCTATTATCATGGATCTCAGGAAGAGTTTGGAGTTCGGTTAATCCACAATTGGAACAGCTTCGATTTAGCTTGGGAGAAGAATGTGGTAAATTGACTCAAGCACTTCAAGGATTTACACATGAAAATGCCAGTAGGGAAGAGGTTTGGGATGTGGCACAATCACTTTGGACGACAGAACACAGAAGCCTCTTTTCTGATGAAGATAGTAGAACAGTCTGCTTCTTTCAAGAGTTGTTTAAACGCGATTTTAAAGCGTATTCAGAACTTCGTAAATCTGTCGTACATGGTGATCCTAATGATAATAATGTCATTGTTTCCTCGGAACTAATCAATCCAAAAGTAAAGGCTGCAATCGACTATGGTGATGCAATTCATACGCAAATTATCAATGATTTAGCAATAGCTACAGCCTATGCAATTATGGATCATCCTGACCCTTTAAATGCTGCCTTGTCCGTCATTAGTGGTTATCATTCAACCTTCAAGATCCAAGAGGAAGAGCTGCCACATTTATATTCGGCTATAGCCATGAGACTGGTCATTACTGTTACTAAATCGGCAATTTATAAAGTCGAAGAACCAGATAATGAATATCTACTCATCAGCGAGAAACCAGCATGGGAAGTTCTAAGGAAGTGGCAAATGGTGAGTCCAAATTTTGCACACTATAGCTTCAGAAAAGCATGTGGATTTACCCCGCATCCTGTGGAAGACCGTTTTACATCCTGGGCGACTGCAAATAGTATTGAACTGTCAGAGCTGTTTCCAAGCGTTCAAAAAGAGGAAGTCCATCGTTTAGATTTGAGCGCGTCAAGCAAATGGTTGGTCTCCAATTCTGAGTTTGCTGATGCTGACTTTTTTCAATTTAAACTAGATCAGCTTCAAAAAAAGCATCCTACTAAGCTCATTGCTGGAGGATATCTAGAGCCAAGATCAGTTTATACGACCAGCAATTACGATAAAATTGGCAATAATGGACCTGAAAGTAGAACCATACATTTGGGAATTGATTATTGGTTGCCGCAGCTAACACCTGTTCACGCAATTCTTGATGGCGAAATTGTTACTGCTGTAAATGATGCAGGCGACAAAGCATATGGTGGATTAATCATCTTAAAACATCAACTCGATAATTTTGAATTCTTCACACTATATGGACACCTATCACTTGCGAGTGTAGCGAATAAAAAGGCTGGTGATACGATTAAAAAAGGTGATTGCATTGGAGAGTTAGGGAATTCGCAGGAAAACGGGCAGTGGCTACCTCACTTACATTTTCAAGTGTTATTATCGCTCTTGGACTACGATAATGATTTCCCTGGGGTTGCTTATTATAGTGAGATAGATACCTGGAAAAGTATTTGTCCGGATCCAAATCTACTCTTTAACGTGGATGGACTAAATCGTTTTGAATCAATCTCTAATGAAGAACTCTTAGACTACAGAAAGCATCATTTGGGCAAGGGACTGAGTCTGCAGTATGACGTTCCTATAAAGATGGTTCGAGGTGCGGGTCAATATCTAATTGATCAATATGGAAGAAAGTATTTAGATACTGTAAATAATGTTGCACATGTGGGCCATGAGCATCCAGCAGTGGTGAGTGCTGGGCAGCAGCAGATGGGATTACTTAACACCAATTCTAGGTACTTACATGACAACATCAATGCTTTGGCGAAAGAACTGCTCGAAACATTGCCAGCAGAATTAAGCGTGTTGCACTTTGTGAACTCCGGCAGTGAAGCGAATGAGTTGGCGATACGAATGGTAAAAGCAAATACAGGAGAACTTGATATTATTGCTTCAGAAGTTGGTTATCATGGGAACAGCAATAAATGTATTGACATTAGTTCGTATAAGTTCGACGGAAAAGGCGGGAATGGCTCCCCAGAACACACCCATATTTTTCCATTGCCAGATGCATTTAGAGGAATGCATCGAGGAGATAAGACTGGACCACTTTACGCTGAAGAGGTCAAGAAGCAGATAGCGAATATTCACACTTTAGGTCGTGGAGTTGGAGCATTGATCCTTGAGCCCATTATTAGTTGTGGTGGACAAATAGAATTGCCTAAAGGATTTCTAGCAGAAGCATACAATGCAGTTAGAGCGGCCGGAGGTTTGTGTATTTCTGATGAAGTGCAAACGGGATGTGGTCGCGTGGGATCAACTTTTTGGGGTTTCCAATTGCATGATGTCGTTCCTGATATCGTTACCATTGGCAAGCCCTTGGGAAATGGTCATCCTATTGCTGCAGTAGTATGCACAGAAGGGGTTGCAGCTAAATTTGCCAATGGCATGGAGTACTTCAATACCTTTGGTGGGAATCCAGTTTCGTGTGCCATTGCAACAGAGGTCTTGCGAACTGTAAAACGAGAGCACCTTCAGGAAAATGCCTTGAATGTTGGAACGTATCTAAAAGACGAATTGAATGAGTTGGCAAGGGAATTTCCAATTATTGGTAATGTTCGTGGACAAGGTCTATTCCTTGGGATTGAGTTGGTGGATGATCAATTAAAACCTCTCGCTGATCAGACCAATTATTTGGCCAACAGAATGAAAGATCATGGCATACTGATGAGCACTGACGGCCCTGATCACAATGTTTTGAAAATCAAACCACCAATCGTATTTACCCTTGAAAATGCGAAAGAATTGCTCTCCTATTTACGGAGAATATTTGCTGAAGATTTCATGAAATCCTATTAATGTATGAAGAAATTATTCTCAATTTGTGTTCTGGCAATCGG
>JBLHON010000024.1:0-20852 GCA_047621865.1 Crocinitomicaceae bacterium
TGCTCTCGAAGAACAAGAAATTTGGGCTCTGGAAATTCTACAATTACGACGGGCTATTCCTCTATGAAGTCAATTATTTTGACTCGATCATTTCACTGAATGACTCGATCAAATTTAAGTCGAAAGGAATTCTTACCGATTATGACAATCATGGAAATAAACGCTACAGTGCCTACGTAATTGAAAAGTTTGAGAAATACGACTGCTCCCATACTGATCATTACGAAATCCGTCAACTCCTCACAATTGATGAGGTGAATGATTCCATTGGACGAATGAATGGATTTGTCCAGAACTACTATGACAATGGAACCTTACAAGGAGAAGGCGAGATGAATGATGGCATTCCAAACGGACTTTGGAAGTTTTATGATCCCTATGGAAAACTAAATAAAATGGGAAATTATACCATGGGAAAACGTCATGGACGATGGCTCGAAGGAGATCTTTCCAAGAAAAAATACCTCGGAGAAATCTGTATGAACCCAAACTTGCCCAATCTCGAAAGGGAAATAAAGTATCAAGAAAACTTGTTGAACATCACAATTATCAACTATAAATTAGGACTCGAACAGAACCAACAATTCTATGATGTTGACATGAACAGGATCGTTGAGATGGAAGAAAGTCGAAGCCACAACTAATTAAAGACCACAAGTCCGTTGGGTTGATTATTTTTGTACTTCAAAGTACAGAATATGCTCTTATCAAAAAATAGCGCACATGCTTCTTGCAAGCATCGTGTAATCATAGGCGAGAAAGGAAAAGTAACTGGTGGTATCTCGCAAGAAGATCAGCAACTCCTCGAAAAATTCTTAGAACTTGATAAGGATGCGCACGCCGTTCAAACACTTGATGCCCTTACCTTTTTTGTTAGGCCAAATGCCAACCCTGAGAAAATTCGCAAAGAAGGTGCTGAATTTCGAAAGCTCCTCAATCGTG
Source organism: Crocinitomicaceae bacterium (assembly GCA_047621865.1). GTDB lineage: Bacteria > Bacteroidota > Bacteroidia > Flavobacteriales_D > Crocinitomicaceae > UBA4466. Next base: position 943 of record JBLHON010000024.1, read on the forward strand.
AAGTAACCGAAATTGGTGTTTCGGGAAACTCTGAACACGTCTATTCCTTCCTTGAAGGATTTTTACTCGGAAGCTACCAGTTTATCAAATACTTTAAAGACGCTGATAAAAAAGCATTTCAGCTTAAACATATTTATGTGGCAGATGATATTTCTGACTCAGCCATCACAGAACTAACAAATAGTACTGAAGCCGTTTTTTGGGCAAGAGATATGGTGAACGAACCCGTATCATTCTTAAACGCAGAGCAGTTGGCTGAGGAAATTGTTGAACTCGGTAATAATTCTGATCTGCAAGTCACCATCCTTGAAAAGGCACAGATTGAAGCACTTAAAATGGGTGGACTTCTCGCAGTAAATAAGGGATCAATTGATCCTCCAACATTTGTGATTGCAGAATACAAAGGTAAAAATGCAGTAAATAAAAAGCCAATTGTACTTGTTGGAAAAGGTGTTGTTTACGACACAGGTGGACTTAGTTTGAAGCCTACGCCCAATTCAATGGACATCATGAAAAGTGATATGGGTGGTGCTGCATGCATGGCTGGAGCGATTTATCTTGCAGCCCTTCAACAATTGCCTTTGCATATAATTGCGCTTATTCCTGCTACCGATAATCGACCAGGACTGAATGCATATGCACCTGGAGATATTGTAACGATGTACGATGGAACAACTGTCGAAGTACTAAATACAGACGCAGAAGGAAGAATGATTCTAGCTGATGCACTTGCATACTCTAAAAGATACGATCCAGAATTGGTGATCGATGCAGCAACTCTCACAGGTGCAGCACATCGCGCTGTTGGTGCTCAGGCAACTTGCATGATGGGAACAGCTGACGATCGCTATTTTGATCAGTTAGAGAAGGCAGGACTTCATACCTACGAACGATTGGTTCGTTTTCCTTTTTGGGAAGAGTACTTCGAAGAAATGAAATCGCCAATAGCTGATTTGAAAAACTTAGGAGGAGCGTCAGCAGGAATGATTACTGCGGGAATGTTCCTAGAACATTTTTGTGAGGCTCCATACATTCATTTGGATATAGCTGGGCCAGCATGGCTCGACAGTCCAAGTGCATATCGAACAAAGGGAGGATCAGGTGTAGGTGTACGCATGATCTACCAATTCCTTAAAAATTACGCGTAATGGATAAGACGAAAGAACAAAAGATAGAACGACCTACAGCAGAACCAGTTCGAGTGGGCATTTCAATTGGAGATGTGAATGGAATTGGGCCTGAGGTAATCATGAAGGCGTTAATAGACAGTAGAATCTTGGTAGAATGTACACCAGTGATCTATGGCTCAACACGCGTGCTTTCTTTTTATAGGAAGCAAATGAACCTAGAGGACTTCAATTATCAAACTGTAGCGAATGCTGATGAAGCAAAGGATCGTAAGATTAATGTAATCAATGTTTGGACGGAAGAACTAGAACTTGAAGTTGGGAAAGTGACAGAAACTGGAGGTAAATATGCCTTTGCATCACTAGAAGCAGCAACACAAGATCTTGCTGCTGGTAAAATTGATGTGCTTGTAACTGCACCAATTTCCAAAGATGCAATGAGTAAATCTGGGTTTGCATTTCCTGGACATACAGAATATCTTGCAGACATGGCTGGGGAAGAAGAGGCATTAATGATCTTGGTTTCTCCAACTTTGCGTGTTGGACTCGTTACCTCTCATATCCCATTGAAAGATGTGAGTGCTGCAATAACAATTGAAAAGGTTGCCGAGAAGATTCAAGAATTCAATGCGAGTTTGAAAAAAGATTTTGGAATTCAACGTCCTAAAATAGCTGTGTTTGGTGTGAATCCTCATGCTGGAGAAAATGGCAAAATGGGCACTGAAGAACAAGAAACGATTCTTCCAGCCATTAACAGAATGCGTGGAGAAGGAATCTTAGCGTTTGGCCCCTTTCCCGCAGATGGATTTTTTGGATCATCATCAAAATCTAACTACGATGGTGTCTTGGCAATGTATCACGATCAAGGATTGGCCGCATTTAAAGCAATTTCTTTTCACGATGGAGTGAATTTTACTGCAGGTCTTCCAATTGTACGTACTTCACCAGATCATGGAACTGCATTTGATATTGCAGGACAAGATAAAGCATCAGGAGATTCAATGCGATCTGCAATTTATTTGGCAATTGATGTCTATAGAAATCATCAATTTGAAAGGCTAATCACCTCAGATCCACTCAAGATTCAGGAGCGAACCAAGCGAGATTATGAATCAAAAAGAAATGATTAATAAAAATCTGTTATCAGAAGATAAGTTTTCAGATAATATCATTAACTTTGCCGCCCGTCTGTCATCGGACACGGTTTAAATTACAAAATGTTAGTTAACAAATCGAGCGATAATCAGTTCATAATTCCATTCGTCGGATTGAAGATTGGAAAGCATGAGTTTGAGTTCGATCTGACTGACGCGTTCTTTGAAGAAAGTGACTATTCGATTGTCAAAAAAGGAAAGGTTCAAGTGAAACTTTCTTTTGAGAAGAAGGAAACAATGATGATTGGGATCTTCAACATTAGCGGAACAGTTGAAACTGCCTGCGATCGTTGTACAGAGCCCGTCGAAGTTGAAGTGAAAGGTGACTATCGATTGGTTTACAAGTTTGATTCAACTGCGTCTGATGACGAAACTTTGGTGATTGTTTATCCCGAAGATTTCGATGTCAATGTGAGAGATAATATATTAGAATTCATTAACGTATCCGTAGCTGCGAGATCAGTTCATAAGGAAGGCGAATGCAACGAAGATATGCTTGATCTCCTGGATAAGTATATTGTGAATTCCGATTTTGAAAGTGATGAACTAGATGATGAGGACGAAGATGAGGAGGACGACGATGAAGATGATTTTGTAGAAGAGGAAGATAGTGAGGAGTTAGAAGAGAGTACAGATGATGAAAATGAGGATTTAGGTGAAATTGATCCCCGTTGGAATGCATTGAAAAATTTGAAAAATGATTCACCTCGGTGAAAAAAAACGAATATAAATAAGCAAAAATGGCGCATCCAAAACGAAAGATCTCGAGAACGAGACGAGACAAAAGAAGAACACACGTTAAGGCTGAAGTGAAGAATATCGCTACATGCCCAACGACTGGACAACCACACTTGTTCCACCATGCTCATTGGCATGAAGGGAAACTTTACTACAAAGGAAAGGTAGTAGCAGAAAAAGAAGTAGCAGTTTAGGCTGTCAACTAATTCTTCTTTATGAAGATTGGAATAGATATCTTAGGAGGCGATTTCGCACCTGAAGCTAACCTCGAAGGGGCTAGCTTGGCGCGGAAAGAACTTGCGGACGATACAACAATAGTTTTGATAGGCGACCAAGATGCGATCTTGAGTGGCCTTTCTTCATTAAATGAGGATGCCTTGGGGTACGAGATAGTTCATGCACCAGAGCTTATTACCATGCACGATCATCCAACCCGAGCTCTCCGTCAGAAACCAAATAGTTCTATAGCAATAGGCTTCGATTTACTGGCAAATGGAGGAATTGATGCTTTTGCGAGTACAGGTAATACGGGTGCAATGCTCGTAGGTGCAATGTACATAATCAACACCATTCCCGGTGTAATTCGTCCATGCATTACCTCAACGTTACCATGTATTGATGGAACGAATGCAATTATCCTCGATGTTGGGTCCAATGCAGATTGTAAGCCAGATGTACTGCTTCAATTTGCAGAATTAGGAGCTCTCTATTCGGCACAAGTATTCGGTATTGAGAAGCCGAGAATCGCTCTCTTGAATATTGGAGAAGAGCCATCTAAAGGAAACTTGCTCACCCAAGCTACTCATAAACTTCTTGCAAGTTCTGATGCACTCAACTTCGTTGGAAACATTGAAGGCAGAGATCTCTTTTTAGGGAATGCAGATGTTATTGTTTGCGATGGCTTTACGGGAAACATTGTTCTAAAGGAAGCAGAAGGAATTTATACATTGATGAAGAAACGAGGGATTCGCGATGAATATTTCGATCGATTCAATTATGAGAATTATGGCGGCACTCCAATACTAGGAGTAAAAGGAAACGTGATCATTGGTCATGGAATTTCCAATGGACTCGCCGTAAAAAATATGATTTTACACTCTTCGGAAGTAGCCAAATCAGGCCTCGCATCCAAGATTAATGATGCATTTAACTAATTATGAGTAAGATAACAGCGGCAATTACAGGAATTCAGGGCTATGTACCTGAAGACATTCTTACTAACGACGATCTCTCTAAATTTGTCGATACAAACGATGAATGGATTACGTCGCGTACAGGAATTAAAGAACGAAGAATCCAGAAAGAGGGTGCTTCTTCTGATATGTGCGTAGAAGCAGTCAATGGATTACTCGCCAAAACGAATGTTGATCCATTGGACATCGAATTAGTGATTGTTGCAACAGTAACTCCAGATTATCCATTCCCAAGCACATCAAACGTATTGTGCGATAAAACGGGAATGAAAAATGCTTGGGGATATGATCTGATTGCAGCATGTTCTGGGTTTATCTATGCGCTTTCAACAGGTGCACAGTTTATTGAAACTGGACGCTACAAGAAGGTGATCGTAATTGGAGTAGACAAAATGTCGTCTATTGTCAATTACAAGGATAGAACAACCTGCGTTATTTTTGGTGACGGATGTGGTGCAGCACTGCTTGAGCCAAATCATGAAGGGAATGGAGTTCAAGATTTCATTCTTCGAGCAGATGGTGCTGGACGAGAACATTTATTGCAGCCTGCTGGTGGTTCGTTAAACCCTGCCTCAATTGAGACGATTGAGAATGACATGCACTATGTTCGTCAAGAAGGGAAGCAAGTATTCAAATTTGCCGTGACAAACATGGCAGATGTTTCTGCTGAAATCATGGAGAAGAATAATCTAAGCAGTGATGATGTAGATTGGTTGGTTCCTCATCAAGCAAATTTGCGTATTATTGATGCTACAGCAAAGCGAATGGGTTTGCCGAAAGAGAAGGTAATGGTGAACATCCAGAAATACGGAAATACAACTGCTGGAACACTTCCATTATGTCTCTGGGATTATGAAAAACAACTTAAAAAAGGGGATAATCTCATTCTATCTGCCTTTGGAGGTGGATTTACTTGGGGAGCTGTCTACTTAAAATGGGCGTACAATTCTTAAATAATATTACTTTTACCATACCAATATCTGTAGAATATGAATATCAAAGAAATACAAGATTTGATCAAGTTCGTAGCTAAATCAGGAGTGAGCGAAGTAGAGATCGAACGAAAAGACTTCAAGATCATAATTAAGGCTGAGGAAAAGAACGCGAATGATAATCAAATTATCGTTCAGGCAGCGGTTCCAGCAGCAGGTTCTGTTCCAGCTTTAGCAGCAGCTCCTGTAGCAGCAGTTCCAGTTGCTCCCGTAGAGGATGACAACAATTACATCACAATCCCATCCCCAATGATTGGTACATTCTACCGTTCGGCTGGGCCAGATAAAGATGCATTTGTTTCAGTTGGAGACACGATCAATATTGGTGATACAGTGTGTATCATTGAGGCAATGAAATTGTTCAATGAAATCGAGGCTGAAGTTTCTGGTAAAATCGTTAAGGTTTTGGTGGATGATTCAACTCCTGTTGAGTATGATCAACCCCTCTTCTTAATCGATCCATCTTAATAAGAACTTATTGGTATGCGTTAGTTGACCTTATTGGGATACGATCGCTTACTTAATAATAATCAACATTAAATCTTAAGGCTTGTTCAAAAAAATATTGATTGCCAATAGAGGAGAAATTGCGTTGCGAGTGATACGTACATGCAAGGAAATGGGTATTAAAACCGTTGCTGTATACTCCACGGCAGATAAAGATAGTCTCCATGTACGTTTCGCTGATGAAGCTGTGTGCATTGGACCCCCAGAGAGTGCTAAATCGTATCTCTCTATTCCAAATATTATTGCTGCAGCTGAGATTACAAACGCAGACGCAATTCACCCTGGATATGGATTCCTTTCTGAGAATGAAAAGTTTTCGCGGGTGTGCCAAGAGCATGGAATTAAATTTATTGGCGCACTTCCTGAGCAAATCGCTGGGATGGGTGATAAAGCTACGGCTAAAGCAACAATGCTTGCAGCTGGTGTTCCTTGTATTCCTGGAGGTAAAGGATTATTGAAAGATCTCCCAGATGCAATTAAACAAGCTAAAAAGATAAAGTATCCAGTCATTCTGAAGGCAACTGCTGGAGGAGGTGGTAAAGGGATGCGAATCGTTTGGAAAGAAGATGAGATGGAAGCTGCCTGGGATGGAACCAGAGCTGAGTCGAAAGCTGCTTTTGGAAACGATGGTTTGTATATGGAGAAATTCATTGAAGATCCACATCATATCGAAATTCAAATTGCTGGTGATCAATATGGAAACGTTTGTCACATGTCTGAACGTGACTGCTCTATTCAAAGACGGCACCAAAAATTAGTAGAGGAAACTCCATCACCATTCATGACAGACGAACTGCGTGAACGCATGGGAGAAGCTGCAATTAATGCCGCTAAAGCTGTTAATTACGAAGGGGTTGGAACAGTAGAATTCTTGGTTGACAAGAACAGGGATTGTTACTTCATGGAAATGAATACGCGAATTCAAGTAGAGCATACAATTACAGAAGAAGTAATTAACTATGACTTGATCAAGGAGCAAATTAAGATTGCTGCAGGAGAAAAGATTTCTGGTAAAAATCACTATCCAACATTGCATTCAATTCAATGTAGAATTAACGCTGAAGATCCAGCAAACAATTTCCGCCCAAGCCCAGGGAAAATTACGAGCTACCACTCTCCTGGAGGACACGGAATTAGAATTGATACGCACGTTTACGCAGGATACACCATCCCGCCAAATTACGATTCAATGATTTCTAAATTGATTGTAGTTGCTCAAACACGTGAAGAAGCAATCAAAAAAATGAAACGTGCCTTGGACGAATATATCATTGAAGGAATTAAAACAACGATTCCTTTCCACCAAAAATTGATGGAAGATCCGAAATTCATCAAAGGCGAATTCACAACTAAATTCATGGAGACTTTTGAATATTAGTCCTGAATTCTTTTAGAACTCAATAAATGATAAAACCTTCAGGACAATAGTCTTGGAGGTTTTTTTGTTTAGAGATTCATTCGATTGAGAATACTCTTTCTGTAGTTCCATCAGAGTATATGTAAATAAGAATTTGATTTGCAGAGTAGATCGTTTCTCTGCCCATTGCATCAACTATTTTCACCACTTTCTTAGGAGTGTCAGTATCAATTTGCACTAAATCAAGCGTCAATCCCCAGATTAGGTGTGCATATTCTGGATGGTCTATGAACGGATTTCTATTGTTCTGGTAGCTATAATAAATTATGTCATTACGATTTCGTTCCCAATCATCAACGGGATCTTCTTCATTCCATTGCAATAAGTCAGAAAGCTTTGCATGCACTGGCTCAGAAGTATTATTATCAGCGGGAATGTAATTAATTACCTCGAGGTCGGGTTCCGTGCCATTCCCTTCATATCTTGTTGACATGTAGAATATCATTCTAGCCACATCACCTTTAACGTTATCATTAGGTTTCCATACCCACTCTGATGAGCTGGTGTAACTACCTGTTGGCCCGTCTGCATCGATGTATTCTTCTGAGCATTCTGCAAACCAGCGATTTTCTCTGGCGGAATTCACACTAATATCGCAAGGTCTCAGTGCATGAACATCCGTGCCAGGTCCAGAAGAAGTTCCAAAATTCCCATGCGACTTAGCCCAAATGTGTTCTCTGTTCCAACCGTTTCCCGAATCGTATTCTAATGCAGCATTTTTGGACCATCCAGAATAAATTAGCAGAACATTGTTTGGGTTAAGAGTATCTCTGTCAGTTTCTTTTAAGATATCCCATACATCAGTGCCAGAACTTGTGTAGGGGAATTCTATATGGTCTTTAATTATGAGGTTCAGCTTGGTTTTAAGCATGTCTCCAGAGAATCCTATTGCTGAATCGTAATATCCCAGTGGAATTTGTCCTATGCCTGTATTAAGGACAATGAGTGCAGCAATAGTTAAAACTATTTTCATGGACTAAAGATACATAAATGAGTGAAATCGAAATTGCTAAAATAGGAAGAGTCGTCATAATTTAGATGGACAATCAAGGTTCTCATCTTTACTTCTTCTATAATTTTAGCGTAGGTCACCGAATGCTCATTTTAGTCTTGCTTTTGCATGGTCTGGGTACCATTTCATTCATTTTTCTTAGAAGAATGTTTTACTATCATCAATAGATAATTTGATCAATTCTGAACTAAAACCAATGTTATTTTGTTAAAGTCAGCCGCGCTATTAATAACACTTCGGTATTTTTCGTAATCCTTAGGCAGGATCATGTTTTTCGTATAGTATTCCTCTATGACAACGGTCACAGAATTATCTTTTTGTTCGTAAGAAGAAACAAAATAAAAATCTACTTCACCATCTTCATCAACGCTCTCTTGGTTATCCATCGTTAGTTTTTCCAAACCTTCCACTTTGTATCCATCTGGAACTGTGAAATTAATTCTGCGTTCATAGTGGTGACCATAGCCTGTGGAAACTGGAAGTTGGCGTTTTTTTTCCTGATACATTTCCATTTGAGGGCCGATTAGCTCGCCTATTTTGAACAAATATTTATCTCCTGCTTTTTCAACGAGAGCATCTGAGTGCACATCTGCCTTAACTTGGAAAGGAACAATCCCGAAAGAGGCTACATCTCCATTCACAACTTCCTTGTTCTTGATTTCGAAATCTTCATTGATAAAATTGATTTGTCCATCTGTGATTTCGTCCGCATCCTTTTCTTCCACCAGGCCAAGAATTGGTTGTACATACATTGCATAGTATCCACCAACCATATGATCTATATGCAAATCCAAATTCAATAAATCTTCAGAATCGAAGTGTACGTTTACTTCTAGTTTATCGAAATTATCTTTATACGGGGTAGCGGTAATATATTTGATTTTTCCAATTCCGGTCTCGAAATCTCCAAGGCTTACTTCCTTAATAAATAGGCCGTAGTTGTCTGTATATTCAAATGGTGGGTAGCCCAAACGAGAAACAAGATTATCTGGGGCTGTGAATTTTTTACTTTTTGGAAAGTAAAAAAGGTACTCCCTAAGGAAAGTAGCTGCTTCAAATTTTGAGTCGAAAGGCAGTTCACTTCGATCGGTTGTTAAGACCACCTGCATATTGATGTTTAATTCTTTTAAACAGTTCGCAAACAGGCGAGTAAACCCCTTGGAAGTGGTAAAATTGTTCTTTAAAATAAGATCGATTTTGTTTAATTCAGGATCATAAGAATCAATTACATGAATGTTTTCCTTCAGATAATCCTCCAATGTTCGAATTTTCTTCTCTTCAGACCACGATTCATCAATTTCAATTTTCTTGACATACTTGGCTACGTCTTTTTTGTCCGCCTTGGTCAAGTCGGTATACATGAATCGGTAAATATTTTCGGAAAAACCCCCATAAGACGAAATTTCATTCAATCCATTGGATAAATTCCGGTCCAATTTATAGATCAGTGATTTCCTGTGAGCTGAAATATCGGATAAGTCTTCAAGGGGAATCTCAGAAATATAGTCTTCGTGAATTGACCAGTGCCGGACGTCCTTTTCCTCATAAAGCGTATCGAGTTCTACATCTTTTAAGCCATTGTAGCTTTGATACTCGAAGATTAGGAAATCTGGAGCATACAAATCGAATGTTATATCCTTAGAGGGGTACGAAGACTGCATGAAAACGCGGGTTCCTTGATAGGATGGGTACATTTTTCGTGTGTAATAATATTCGATAATACTGCCGGTTTTAATTCCCTCGAAGGCGAAGTACTGATAACTATCCCCTGTTTCTTCGTCCTCAGCTGTAAGAATATCAGATTGACTCAGTTCCTTAATCTTTCCTTCTGGAGAAATTACACGCGCCTTTGTCGTCAGAATTTCCGAAGACTGATCACTTGGGAAAAACACTTTATTGTTTTCCTCAATCGCACGATCAGAGTTCAATAGCATGACAGAATGATCAACGGCATATTCTGTCATTCCCTCACTATCCACATAGAATTCTCGTATTAGATGTTTCTTTAGTAACACAGTTTCCGCTGTATCGGCATCTGTTATTTCGAATGATGGTGTTTGGCCCCAGTCATAGTCCAATGAAACAATAGTTTGCGCCTGCAATCCCGATTGAAATAATATCACCAAAACAATAGTAAAAAATTTATTCATGGTATTTTCTTATTTGGTTAGGACGACGGATTCTTTGAAGGTCCTTTCTATTTGTTTAATAAAATCGTTGAAATCGCTAAAGTGCTCACTATCCAGATTTATGAATTTCATTCGCAAATTGTAGGAATAAATAATCTTGTTGTCTTCCTGGGCATATTGAATTGTGGCTTCCCAAAGGTCTTCATTGATTTCCAGTTTTGGAGGTAAGTATTTTACCTTATATCCATCAGGAATAAATAGGGTAGTCTGATATATTCCGCAATGCGCATAATCCATCTGTTTATTGATTACATCTTCGTCATCAAGTTTCTGATCGGCTACCTGCTGGGAGAGGTTAAGGTTGATATAGTATTCGTTTTCATTTTGAATGATATAATCCTTGATCACGAAATCATAGGTGAGTTCTAGATCTTTATCGTAGCTATATAGATTGGTTTCTTGAAGGTTGCTAATCTCGAACTTATTATTTCCTTTCCGTAAGTTTTGGCGGTAAAATGACTTCTTTCGATCCGGGGATTCGTTCACCTCTAAGCCGTGAAAATAATCCTGTTTCAAGTACCCTTTCACTATCGCATGTGCGCTTCCAACTAGATCTCCTCCAACAACTTTTATGGTGCTCTCACCTATAAAAGCATTGCTATCTGAATTGACTACAGGAACTTTGTAAATTTTAAAATTCTCAGTATCCAATCCTATCAGTGCTTCTTTACCTTGAATAAAGCTAGAGGGCATGTCCAGTGATAAAAATCTTCCCGTGGCATCAAGAAAATAATGATCCTCACCCTCGATGTACGTTAAAATCATATGATTGTCGACTGCTGGGGTTGGAAACTCTCTATAGCTGTAAGGAATATCTCTTGTACCAATCCATGTCAAATGACTTTGTATTCCAGCGATTTCTAACATTTCTTTCATGATGCTGGAATTGTCTTTGCAATCGCCAAACTTCTTCTCAAAGATGTCATTCGCCTCTCTGGGAATAAATCCGCCTAATCCATATTCATAGGCGACATACTTGATGTTTTTTTGAGTCCAATAATAGATGCTCTTGACTTTCTCGAGATCGGTTTCTTTATCGGCTACAAGCTCGTTAACCAATGCGACCATTTCTGGTGTAGATTCGGTTTTATTAATGTTACTTACCAATTCTTGATACCATTTATACAAATCTTCTGGACTTCCTAAAATGGACTTTACTTCAGTGCCGGAGGTGAAGTTCAAAATCACTGGAAATACTTGTGGAAGAAAGAATCTTGGATTAACCGCGCTGCTTTCAATTTTATAGGTTGGAGGCGTATCACAGGTCCAAGTGAAAATAACTTTCCCTCCTTTTTCCTCGCGTGTCTGTTTAACATTGTACCCCTCCAAGTTGAAGGTAAAGAATTTTAGTTCAATAGACTTATCTACGATAACTATGTACTTAGATTGGACGGAGGGATAATAACCTCCAAAGAAAAAGCCCGGTAGAAAGCGCGGATTTTTAATGTATTCGTCATAGGAAAGGCGAGTTTTCGCTCCCTCTTGCAAGCTGCTATATCTAAAATTAATTTTCCTAGAGTCATCATGAAATGCATAACCCGAAAGATCATCTTTATGAGTAAAATCTTTAACTTTTTTCTCGCGGTATTTTCCTTTTTCAAAGTTTAGTGATGACGCCTGTATATTGTCTATTTCAAAAAAAGTTGAATAGGAGATATCGTCCTCTGTAAAAAGATGTGCCCGGTTAGTTAAAAAAAGGCTTTCATAAGAATTACTAGAACTTACCCGTAATTCATCGTCCTCAAGTTCGATTCTAACTTCCAGAGTTCGCTGCAAGTAGATCATGTCCTTGTCAGGGTACTTTCCTTTATATTCATCATAATCCGGGGAAAACTGGGCACAAAGAACTGTTGGGATAAATCCAATAATTACTGCAATTGATTTCATCTTTTACAATGTTTTTTCTTCCACAACCTCTCCATCGAAATAGGTTCTCACCAATATCAACTTCCCTGAATTGTCATATTTCTTAGAGTCTCCGACTTGTTCGCCATTTAGGTATTCGACTTCCTCCATTAGCTGCCCATTTTCATGATAAATTTTAGTTTTTCCATGAGACGTTCCCATGAGGTAGCTCTGTTGTTTTTTCAATTTACCATTAATATGGTAAGCTTTATACTCTCCTTCTTTTTCTCCATTAATGTAGGTCTGAGTATCGTGCAATTGGCCAGTTGAATAATATTCTTCGTATTTCCCTTCGAAGGTTCCATTGACCATTTCGAACGAACGAGATTTTTTGCCATTTCTGAAGGTCGCCTCAATTTTAGCAGTCCCATTTTTAATAGGGGTCACTTCTTTGAGCTTTCCATCAGGGTTCTCACACGTCCATCCAATAAGTCGACCGTAATCATAAACTCGGACGAGTTGTAATTTTCCATCTTCACTATAAAAAACATAATTTCCGTGAAGCTCTCCACTCAAATACGTTTTTTCTCGGATTAAGGTCCCGTTCTCATTATACTCCTTTCGAGAACCAATCAAAACTCCGTAATCATATTCGCGGTCATCTTCCAATTTTCCGTTCTCATGAAACGTCTTCCACTTTCCATGAGGTTCTCCTAAGACATAGCTTCCTTCTTTATACAACTGACCATTATCATGATACCATTTCCAAGAACCATTCTCCAAGCCATTGTGATAATTGCCTTTTGTCCATATTGATCCGTTGAAATAGTAACTCATATGGACCCCATGTTTGATTCCATTTTTAATATGATAAACGTTTTTCTTTTGCTCATTTGGAAAAGTACTCCAGATTGAAGTGTCCGTTTTCTCATATTCAAGATCAATCGTCAAATAATTAATGCCATTATGATCAAAATGTCTTTCCTCTTCCAAATTGCCGTTGAAGAAAAGATAATCCAAGAGCGGTTTTCCATCAACCGATTTTATATTCGATGTTCCAAACAATTTCCCGCGATTGTAGTAATCATTTCGATTCAGAGTACCATCGATATAGTATTCTTTCCATTCTCCTTCTCGATTATCACTAACATACCAGCCATGCTCACTTATCGAGCCATTTGGATAGTAGCTCTTGTAATACCCAGACAGAGAATCGTTTTTGTACGGTTCTATACTTTTTAACTTACCATTGGGATAATATCTTTCAATTTTGGACAGCTTTCCTTTGTCATCACGAAACTCCATAGAACTCATCCAACCATCGTAATCAAAAAACTTCCAGTTTCCAACTTTTCCTCCATCCACATCATAAAGCCCTTCCGATGATTTTTTCCCATTTTCGAAGTATCCTTCATGAAAGAATTCACCGCCCTTCTTTTTATTTTCATGAAATATATTTCCTTCTATGTCAAAATATCGGTAGCCAATAATATTTCCTCTCGTATAGTCGTACTCATTCAAGATTTCCCCTGTCCTTCTATAGATTTTATTTTTTGTCTCTACGCCATTGCTGAATGTGGATTCCCTGTAAAGTGTACCGTCGTCAAAAAATGATGTCCAAATACCTTGCTGTTTTCCATCTTCGTAAACTCCTGTTTCCTGCAATTCACCGTTGTCGTAATATGATTTATAGCTGCCTGTTTCCACTCCGTCGAGGTATTCTCTTTCAACGCTGAGATTCCCAGAATAGAAATAGTACTTCCAGAGACCTTGTCGCAAATCATCTTTATAGCCGAGTTCTTCCCAGATTTTCCCATCCGAAAAGTATCGTTTTATCGTTCCGTTTATCTTTCCTTTTACGTACTCTACTTCATAGTTCTTGGATTCTTCTCCCACTGAATGAAAAGATCTACTGACGCCGGCTAATTCACCATCTTCATATGTGCTAAAGTCACTCATAGCACCAGATTTGGTATACTCTTTCGTCGCACCATTACGATTGCCATTTTCCACTTCTACGGAAAGCTTCAATGCTCCATTCTCATAGTAAACAAGAGTTTCTCCATCCAACTCATCATCTTTGTATTTATTTATTTCTTTTATGTTACCATTTGTGTCGTAGCGTTTCCACTCACCAACTTTTTTTCCTGATTTAAAATCACCCTGAGCGCTCATGACGCCATTTTTCCCATAAAATTCCCAAGATCCCTCAGGATTTTCTCCGTCAAGATATCCTGCCGCTAATAAGACTTCTTCTTCATAAAGGCTATACGGCAAAAGGTCATTCTTCTTTTCTCCAGAGCCAAAAGTCACTTGGACTTCCGTTTGATAGCTCTGCACGAAACTTCGTATTGCAGATAATTTCTTATCTACTATTTTCTTGTATTTTGGGTTCTCAACAGAAGAACAGATCGAGTATGTATAATCATTAAAGAGATCATTGTCGATTATGTATTTATGCAAAGGCACGTAATATTGGTCCCAGAATCCACTATTTCCTTCGTAGTCCTTTAACTGCTGCATCATGGCGTAATTTTGCTTTATGACCGCAAGGCTCAATTTATTCGGGATCTTAAAGTTTTTATTGAGAGAGGCAAAATTGCCTATTATCAAGTCAATTTCTTCAAAGGATTCATCGTCTTTTGAAATAGTAGCTTCAATAAGATCTCCATCATATTTCTGATGCATGAACTTATCATAGACGCTGAGTACGTCGAAAGATTTTTCACCATCTTGATTCAAAATGAGATATGTATTAAAACACATCATTGCTTGAGTCAATAAGTTTCGTTGTACGCAGAGCAAACCTAGATTCAAGTGACTTGCAGGATAGGTTGGATTGCAGCGAATTGCCATTTTGTAGGATTCGACCGCTTCTTGATATTTTTCCAATTCCTTAAGGGCGACGCCTCTATTGTAATGCAATAAATAATTCACGGGTGCCAATTTCAAGGCTTCGTCATATGTTTTAACGGCATCATTGTACTGCTTCGAGTTTAGATAACAAACTCCCTTGTTGATATAAAAAACAATCTTGTACTCGTTGTGATTGCGCGAGAGGCCTTCATTACAAACATCAAGGGCATCATCATAACGTTCTAATTCAATCAGGGACCTCGATTTAGTTACTAATAGCACTGTGTAGAGCGAGTCATTTTTTGATATTTTATCAATTTGTCTTAAAACATCTTCTTGATCATTGTTATACTGTGCTTCAGCGGCCTTAAGCAAATACGTTTGAACTTTGGGTTCTGGAATATTTTCCTGAGCAAAAATGCCGGCTGAAATAAAAAGTAGAAAACAGGTTGGTAAGAGGTTGAATAATTTCATCAGGGGTATTTAGGTTAATTTGTTTAGCATCATAAAAATAACGATCTTTTTCAAGACAATGTTACTTATCTCATGAAACTTCCGAGCCCTCAATAAAAGCGTGTGGCCAATTGAAACCTCGATAAAATACAACTTTAAAGCCGATGGTTTTCTATCGACCAGATGGTTTATTACCAGCCTATTAAACATTCCATGGGGGCGCTAATGGGAAGAGGTGACTGATTTCAATTCGCATTTCTGATGAACTAGAAAAAATTAGCTTGGATTTCAGCTCAGTTCTGCACTAGCGAGGAAAGAATGATTCTAACCATTTCTGGTTGATGCTCTCAAAGAGTCTATATTTCTCGCCTTGTCCTTTTCTCTTTCAACTCCACAAACTGTTCGACCTCCCAATACTCTTCAAACTCCTCCACCACTAATTCGATGAGTAGGTTTTGAGCGACACGGTCCTTTTTCCCTCTTAGCTTTTTTAGCAAAAATTCAGCATAGATCGGTGATTCACTTTGCCAGATTGTATAGTTTAATAACTCTTTGATTGTCTCGCGTTTGGCAGGTGTGATGTCTTTACTATGTTCTCGCAAAATGACCAACAATTGATCGGTGACCTGTTTATTCGGCTTGTTACAAAAACGAACATAATCACGATTCATGATAGTGTCCAATTTCGCCCTGAACTGGAGCGCTTTGACGGGAAGGAAATCTGTGTGGGCATTTAGGAATACACGTTGCAAACTATCTGATGTGTAAGGAAGACTCCACGTCAACAATGATAGCAACCTCTCTCTACTCATGCCTTCGTCACGTAGGAGCATATTGAAAATCGCACGGTGAAAGCCTGGATCCAGTCCTAGCCAATATTTTTCAGTGTCGTAACTGAATGTCTTTAGGTCGCTTCGAGAATAAAGTGGATCATACTTTGTAAAAAGCAACGTATCCATACCCGGATCGGAATTCCTGTAATACCAGGTGAGGTAGGCATTGCTGATTAATCTGCCAATAGGTAAATAGTGTCGAATGCGCATATGGATATCTATTGAAGACTGGCCATCTTCTTCCATATAGGCCTTCAATGTATCTAGATAGAAAAGACTTCCTTCCTCGAAGAGAATATATTCTATCTTTTGTAATTCCGACTTTTCCTCAAACGGCTGTTGGGCGTAACTAATTAAACTTGATATGGTGAACCCTGCCAACAAAAATGACTTCATCTTTTTCATACTTCCTGTTTTTCCGATGTACAACCACTGTACACTGCCAAATATAAATTACAGGAACCGTACCAACAACTGGCACTCATGGTCGAGAAATGAGATAATTCTATGAACAGGGGCATTCGCTGTTTGAGCAGTAGGATTTACTTAGCAAACGAATTAGTATATCCAGCTGCCCTTACTAATTTATGTAGAAAGGCATTACTCAATCAGGAGTTGGAACTTCCGTTTGTAACCAAATTTATTCACATAGCATTTATGCCGTGAGAGGAGTTTTCTGACCTAAAGATCAAGGCTATGCTAAAGTGCATTTTAAGCGAAGGCACGTTTCTTAATGGGACGATTGAAATTTTAAATTAGAGAGAGAAGGATTGTCCAATAATAAGAGATATGACAGACCTGGCTGGCTCCTTTTCTCAAACATGGTGTACACGAATCTTCGTAAGGACGTGGGTTATATTTTCATCCCACTCTCGAACATCCCACTTTTCGGCATGCAGTATTGGTGATGTTATGCATTAAACTCTTTCGAGATATTCAATCAAATTCAATGTGTTTCATCCTAATTGTGAAGCTAATTTCCAATTATAATTTACCTCCTTATTTTCTACGAAACAGGTTAGTTTATATTCTGATCCATCCAGGATTGCGCCTGTTATATTTTTCGGTTCGGGTAAATCTTCACTTAATAACTGGCGCAAATGATTTTGAGATTCAGTATCTAAATTCACCTTTGAATTCTTGAATCTTATTCTATTATAGAAATATAACTCGTGTTCGTAATGAATCTGGTCATTCGTCCATTTTCGAGTATAGATTAGCATTTCATTTGAATGAAAATCTTCGAATAAGAAGATTGAGTTTACATTGAGCAATAAAGAATGTACTTCGGAAAAAATCAATTTCAATTTAAACCCCTCTAATTCAGGAGCTTCTACTAAACTTTATTTTAGCTCAGTGACGTATTTTTTTAAATTATTAGTAGCCTTCATTGTGGGCATGATTACCTATAACGTTTCTCAGCTAAGAAGTAGTAAGGACTTTTTACTAAGATTTTAGTTTAAAGTTAGGAATAGTTTTTCAACTAAAATTGATGAAATGAAGTAGGTGCCAGCATGCTTCTTAGCGACGTTATGCACTTCATTTTAGGCTAATATACCCTGAGACGCTAATGATTCCATCGTATATTTTGTAGGGTATATTTTTTCCATCCAGAGCATTAATTATGAACTCAGAATGATCTGTTTTTTGACTTTCTACCAATCGCCCTAAATATTCTTCACTAATAGGGTTTATATTTACTCGTTCTATATATTCGAATCCATCTCGTTCAACCTCTTCCCACCATACTGGATTGTAACCTTTGCTTTCTGGGTAAAAGAACGTCTTTATATTAACTGATGGGGCGTAATCAGAGTTGGAAGTAATGGCACTTATCATTTCTTTCCATTTAGTATTATTCATAATGGAAGAAAGCTTATGATCCTGGATATATTTATCAATTTTCGAGTCTCTCATTTCAATTACATATAGCTCATCTCGTGCGGAATATCGTCTGTCTTTAAAGTGCAAATTTCATTTTTATCGCAAGCTAGGATAATACTACTTTTGTTTGAAAGTAATATGCTTAATGTTATTATTGGTAAATCAGTTGATTCAACGATTATTTGATCGATGCAATTGTCTTTAATCCAACTATCATGGTTTACTAATCGAGTATCATCATCTGCCTCTAGGTCGCTCTGAGATTCATCATTATCATACTCATCTATTCCACAATATACTCCGTCAATAAATATTCGCAACCAATTTTCATCTGTCTGAAGCCAAAATAATATTACATCTTCTGATTCATGGTCGTCATTATATAGACATTTTAAGCTACTTAATTTACGCCCGTTTAAGCTCTCCACTGTTCCATTATTATCCTGAAATATTCTATTCATAATCCATTGCTAATTGTCTTGAGTTTCATTTCAAACCATCTGCATTTAAATGATGGTTTTCATTAGCCTTAACGTGGTAGGTAGTAATTTATATGCATGGGGCTATTACCAATAACGTTTTGAAGCTACACATTGTGCGACGATTTACCTAGATAAGCTTTAAAGGTAAGAAATCCTTTTGTGAGTTTGATTTATCAAACGAAGCAAGATACTGCATGGGATATAGGCGATGTTGTGGACTTCTTTTATGAGGCCTGAACTCAGGTTTTCTAATTACTTAATTTTTTTATTTACTTTATCATAATATTATTGGCAATTGAAAGTCACATTAATACACTACAATGAGAAACCTCTATGACGTAATTAAGGGCAGTTTGCGCTTTAACAAATTTATTATAGATGATTTAGTTTGTGTTGAATACATATGTCCATTAGAGGATGAGCAATTAGGGTTGTATACGGAGTTTGACTATATAATACATGTGCTAAGTGGAAAAAAAACATGGACAACGATCCATGGAGAGTGGGAGGTTAATGCCGGGGAAACACTCTATGTAAAAAAAGGTGCTGCAATAATCACTCAATCCTTGGATGAAGAATTCTGCATGCTAGGTTTTTTCTTGCCTGATGACCTGATTCGTGAATCTCTAATGGTAGTCAATGAAACATTATCAAAGCGTGAACCAAATCAACTAAATAATTTTAGTGCAACGAAATTAGTAAAGCAAGACTATTTGGAAGGTTTCTTTAATTCTATGCTCCATTATTTTAGGAGTGATACTCAACCTGCCAATTCTATAATCAAGCTCAAACTAAAAGAGCTAATACTCAATTTGGCTTTAGAAAGTGAAAACAAAACCATCGTGTCATATTTGAATTATATCAAAGAAAACACCAACACCTCGCTGACTCAGATTATGGAGGCCAATTTCTGCTATAATTTACAGATGGATGAGTTTGCTCGTTTAAGTCATCGAAGTTTATCAACTTTTAAGCGGGACTTTCAAAATCACTATAATAGCACGCCAGGTAGGTGGTTATTGACAAAACGATTGAGCTACGCAGCCAATTTATTGCTCAATTCAAATTCCAATATCACTCAAGTTGCCTTTGAGTGCGGCTTTGAAGATTCTTCACATTTCAGTCGAGTTTTTAAAGATAAATTTGATTTAAGCCCAAGTGATTATCGTAAGTCACTGGTTAAATAGTACAGTGAACTTTTCAGACTACTATTTAGACTTCTTAGCAA
>JBLHON010000025.1:0-20790 GCA_047621865.1 Crocinitomicaceae bacterium
TGGAGTCGAAATTGTAAACGACGATTTTAAAATCTTTACGATCAAAGGGGGGCAAAATTATTCGTGCGACGTGTATCACATTGAACGAGATTGGAGTTCTGCCAGTTGTTGGCTGGTTGCAGCTGCTCTCGGACATGGAATTGTGGTGAAAGGGTTAAATCTCGAAAGTTTACAAGCAGATGTTGCTCTATTAGACGCCCTGAACAGTGCGAATTGTATGATCTCATTGGATGATGATATTCTTCTCATAGATGGTGAAGAGCGAGTTCCATTCAAGTTTGATGCAACACATTGTCCGGATTTATTTCCTGCTCTTGTGACATTCGCAGCTTTTTGCGATGGCGTATCAATGATAAAAGGAGTGCACAGATTGGCAGCTAAAGAAAGCGATCGTGGGCTTGCTCTACAAGAGGAATTTTGTCTATTGGGATTGAAGATTGATCTGGAAGAGGATGTGATGATTATTCATGGTGGAACTCCATTAAATTCGGCAATAGTGGATGCACATAACGACCATCGTATCGCTATGTGTTTGGCAATTGCTGGTAGTTTTATTGAAGGTGGAGTCACGATCAAAGGTGCAGAGTCAGTAGCGAAAAGTTATCCTGGTTTTTGGGATGATCTCGAGAGTTTGAAAGTTGAAGAAGAATAAATTAATCGAACGTTTCAGTTAGGTATTCCCAATCCTTGACAGCTTCAAAACGCTTTTGGGCATCTACATTTGATGGATGTTTTAGCAGGGATTCTACAGACACTTCCAACACTTCTTCCACCAATAAATCATTGCGAACAAAGATGAAATTAAAACCGAGTTCATTGGCGCCTACCAAACGATATCCTTTCTGTTTTGCCAATTTTGTCATTGCAACTGGCGAAGCTCCATGATAAGTTGGATGTTTCCCAGGGTAGAAATATTCTGGATCGTAGGGTACAACAATGTCATTCATCCCAAACTCATTGTGTGTCTCTATGATCACAATTTGAGGTTGAACAACATCCAATGCCTTCCAAACCCAATAGTCGTTTCCATCAATATCAATAGATAATAAGCCGATTTCACCTTCAAATCCTGCGTCTTTTATTAACTCATTGATATTCTCGGCCTGAATGAATGCTTCTATGAAAATAACAGGTTTTGGATTTTTGTTTTTATGACGTTTGTAGAAGTAATATCCGCGATCGAGCGCCTGAACATTTCCATCCATGAAGAGTCCAGTGAATTCATGATTGTAATAAAGATTCGCTGAATTGCTATTAATCCCATCATCTGAGCCAAACTCAATAAACGTACGATTATTCATCTTCAGCAGACTAAACAAGAACAGAAGCATTCCATCTTCCTCGAATTGAGAGAACACTTTTAAGCCTGTGTCTTCAATATATGGGAAGTGTCCCTCAGCTTGCAACTGTTGATAATGCCCCACTAGAATTTGCTGTTTCAAGCGAACTCTTCCGTTGAAACGACCCCGTACTTTATAGTACTTCAGATATTTTTTTAGAAAATTTTTGATCATGCTGACCCCAAAGTTAAACGAACCTTAGATCGAAAGTGCATTCGAATGAAATAAATTAATCAATTCATTGATTTTACTCCCTAAAATTGGGCGTAGTACTTCTCAAATGTGGTACAATTATCCATCATAGTCTTGTAACTCTCAGGATAGGATTTTTTCAGTTCACTGAATGATGTGTTCTTCGAATCGACATAATTATGATATCCACCATACTTCGAGTAGTCTTTATTATAGTCGTAATCAACCTCGTAAAACAGTTGGTAAGATTCACATCGTCCAGCCATTCGCAGACAGAGAGATTGCAATGTTTTCGTAGGGCTATGTTTCATCGCAAGTAGATAGTACTTTTTGGCATTAATGCACTTTAGATACTCATCCTCATCTTCCAAATAAGTTTCCATGCCATTGGCCGACCAATAATAGCGTCTCATCATCCACGAATTACCATTATCTGTCATGTTCAGGTAACAATTGGCAACCTGGAAGTAGTAGTATGCACGATTGCTCGTACTTGGATTATTCGCTAAATCAATATACTCACGCAACTTTTCAGCGATCTGCAATTTGTTATATCTAATTGTATCTCCGGGCGTTTTCGTGTGCTCTGAATTGAAATCTGTGTAGAATGGATTTGCATTCAAGTAAGTCATATATGGATAGTTTTCTGAATCCCACAAACCTGGTTTGACTTTTTTAAATGCGATAATTGCCTGATCGAGGTCGTCCAATCGAATGTATTGTGTTCCTACCAAATCATGCAATCGATTTACGTGTGGTTTTAAATACTCACGCATCCATATTCCAAATTTATCCGTTAATTCCGCCCCTTGATTAGCGAATTCAATCACATCTTCCACTTGCTGAGGCGTGTATTGACCTTCTAAATAGAAGAACCATTCAGTATAAAAATCTGCCCAGAGTGAAGCACGGCCATCTGGACTTCTCCAGGATAGATTATTATATCCACCTTTGACATTTAGATGACTGAATAAAGCTGCTGCGAGGACATGATTCCCATTGTATTCATGCTCGCGAGCAACAGCGAAAAGAAACTTCTCATGATTATTCGAGGCTTCATCCATTAGTAGAAGTTCTTGTTCCTTCGATAACTTAATTTCAGGATGGAGTCGGATTTGT
The DNA here is from genome assembly GCA_047621865.1 of Crocinitomicaceae bacterium. Taxonomy (GTDB): domain Bacteria; phylum Bacteroidota; class Bacteroidia; order Flavobacteriales_D; family Crocinitomicaceae; genus UBA4466. Next base: position 2,652 of record JBLHON010000025.1, read on the forward strand.
TGCACAAGAAGAACTTGATTTCTCAACTCTGTTAGATCATCATTTAGAAAAAGCACTCGACTTGCCTCTTCCGCGAGTAAATCAGATCCGGCAGCACCAAAAAGATAGCACGTTGAGAGTAAGAACAAATCTTTATTCTCGGCGGATCTCCATTTTGTTGATCGTAACCAGAGTCCAAATCCTTCGGCATATGCGCGATCTTCTTTTTGTCGCTCAGCCAATAAATCACTTACTTTGAGGCTATAAAATTCACCTTGAGTCATTGCTGGTGGAAACATGCTATAGCGAGGTGTCAATATCCAATCTTCTATTTTATTCACCTCTCTAATAATTAGAAAAGGCAACAGTGAACAATCAGGATTTAGACTATATATTTTCTTAATTGTTTCGTCAGAGCGTCCCTTTTCTCGAATTGCATACATAATATAAACATTCGCTCGTTCTTCATCTGTTGTAGCATGTTCAAGTACTTTTTCGAGGGAGATCTGCCGTTCGAATGCTAAGTTAACTGCGAATCGCTTTCCGGGCGCATGCGCGAACACTTGTGCCAACTGAAAATTTGTTTCTGCGCTTGTTGGTGCTAAAACCGAGACGAAATGGAGCGCCCAATAATCGAGTAGATCTTTTTCGCCCATCCCGCTAAAGTTTGCCTGATAGTTCTTCTCGACTTCGATCTCATTTCCATTGTAAAAAGCCAAGCGCAACGCCAAAAACTGATAGCGTTTCTTTAGCTGAGGATTTTTCGTTTTTCGTGCAGCCTTTAAGGCCTTTGAGATCTTCTTCTTTCGTTTTCCATACAATGTAGCATCATCCTTTTCCCAGGGATCTCGAACTGAATTTAGTGGAGAGCAGCTTTTTGCAAATTCCAAATACGCGAGTGCCTTATAATCTTTCTGGGCCATCAAATAACGAATCATTTCATTTGATGTGTTCTTAGATTCGAGCGCTTTCCGTTCCAATGTGTAGACAGCCTCGTAAATTTCAGCTAAGGCTACTTCACCATTACAATATTTTGACCACAACAAGGTGTTTGCGTCATTCTTCTCTGAAGAGATTGCATCATCTCCATAGTTGTCGGCAGTATAATAAAACCTAGACATGCTCCCGTCATCAAATTGTGCAGGATTGAAGAGTGAAAAGCGTACTTCTTCTCCATATGGGTACCATGGGCCACAAGCGTTTACTTGGTGAATACTAAAAAGAGCTATAAAAATGATCCAATGTTTCATATCCGTAATAATTTAGTTCATTGCTTTCAAGAGAGAAAAAGGAAACAACTGCTTTATCCTTTAGTACACCCGACTTTTTGATTAGATCAATCGCTAAGTCAATTTGCTCCTTGGTAACTTGTTCAATTTTAATTCGATCGCCTTTTCGCATATAAATACCACCAACCACTGTGTCCTTTTCCATGGTATACCATAGATTTTCGGTAGGTGACATGAATGAGCTCAAATCTCGATTTGCATTGTGAATCACGCCCTTAAAACGTTTGTTTTCATATACCTGAATCCATGAATAAACGGGCAGGGCAACATCTATATGGATGGGGTAATCAATTTCAGTATCGAGGTATTTACTCATCTCATCTACGTCCAGAATTGTGTTTTTTGTATCATTCTTTAAGGGATTCAGCAGATTGTAGCACATCAACATAGCTTTATCACATGGAGGAACCCCCATTTTGTCATTAAACTTATATGGATAGAGTCGAAGCGTACAGCTGATTATTTTGTTCGATTCTGCTTTAACCTTTTTAAGGAAGTAGAAATAATTTCCCTTACTTGCTTCCGTCCAATCACAATCTATTTGGAGCTCATCATAAATGTATTTATCAGTTGAACCTGGAATTTCAACAGTGATATATTTCTTTGCCAGATGCGCCAAATTCTCTGCAAGCTCGTCCAATTCTTCCCGTGAAGATTCAATAAAAACTTTATTTTGAATATAAACGCATGGAATTAATTCCTGAACTGAGCTTGATTTTGGAAGTCGAAGGTCGAGTATAGATTTTGCGTATGGTTCACACTTACCATCAATGCGATCGACTTCAAACACCTTAATGTAGAGCTTCTCGATCTGAAGTGAATCGAGGGCTTCTTTGTTTCCAGTGGAAAGTATGCCTGCATCATTCTCCCAGAAATAGAATGCGCGCACCACTTCGATTTTCGGCTCAGAGCATCCCGCTAAAAGGAAGATGAACGAGAGAAGAAGGATACTACGCATGATTCTATTATTTATTCTGGCTAAGCTAAAAGTAGACAAATTGGTGGTTTTATTAAAATTCGAATTGGATGATTTATTAAACGTAACCTTTTGATGCATAAGCGTTATTAAAACGAACCAAACTGCAAGCGAATGTATAAAAAGCAACTTCTTTTAACACTATTAATCTCTGGCCTTCTTACACTTAGTTTCTCAGGAAAGAAAAAGCCAACGGCAAAATCGGCATTAAAAGTATTAACTGGTTTCTGCAGCTTTATTCCAAGTGGAACAACACAAGTGGATCAAGAATCTACTACAGTTCAGTCATTTTATATGAGTTCAACAGAAATCACCAATTTTCAATACGCGGAATTTTTGTTTGATTTGGAGAAAAATGGGGAACTAGAAAAATTGGCAATTGCTGCAATTGATACCTCTGCATGGTTGAACGTTGATTCCTTTTCCAAGTCTATGGTAGATTATTATCATAACCATCCTGCCTATCATGACTATCCAGTTGTAAATATTAGCAAGGAGGCGGCAGAACTCTACTGTACTTGGTTAACTGGGAAGTACGAGGAATTATCTGGCGGAGAATTAAAAATCATATTTCGAATCCCTACACGAGCAGAATGGATTCATGCGGCTAGCGGAGGAGTACAGATGTCGCCTTATAGTTGGGGAGGACCTTACTTACGAGGTGAAAAAGGATTGATCTTAGCGAATTTTCTGCGCATGGGTGCTGAGAATGTCGCGCGAGATGAAGAATCTGGAGAGTTTAAAATTGTGCCTAACGTATTTATAGCTGGATCAAGTAATTCTGATATTACAGCTCCGGCAAAGTCATATTTCCCTAATAACTATGGCCTTTACAATATGAATGGGAATGTTTCCGAAATGGTTTCTGATGGCGATCTAGCTGCAGGAGGAGATTGGAATTCACCCGGTTACGATATTCGAAATCAAAGCATAAAGAAATTTGAGAACACAGACCCCACTGTAGGTTTCAGAGTGGTGGCAACATATTTGGAGAAGGCGAAATAGCTGAATCCAGAACGTTTCCTTTCAGGTTGAATAAACCTGGTTTCAGAAGGGTCGAGTTATGGTAATTCGGCCCTTTTTTGTGATGGACACGCTTGCTCCTGTGCCAAAGCTTCGGCGCAGGAACACGCTCTGGATTATTAGATTATTAGACACGCTTCGCTTTGGATAAGATTCTGCCTCGGTTTGATTAATACTTTTCAGATTCTCCAATTATCCAACAACCAACAACCAACAACCAACAACCAACAACCAACTACCAACTATCCAGTTCCCGATAGTAATCCTCAAAAGATCACTTGTTCCTTAATTTAACGAGTTTCGGATAATGCTCCTTCGCTGAAGCTTTCTCCGGCGGCCGTAGCCTCTGGCGAAGGACTCAGCGCAAGCGTTCGAATAATCAACGCATCGATCTTCTATCATCCAACATCCAACATCCAACATCCATTTCTTTTCTCATCTTTGTATCAAACAACAACGAACATGACATTAAAAGATACAATCAGTGCCGTCGAGACCTTTCATGATGCTTTTGGAATTTCAAACAACCATGCGCCAACCACTGCACTCACAGCTGACGACATTGAATTGCGACATCGTCTCATGCACGAGGAAAATGAAGAATATTTAGAAGCAGCAAAAAATGAAGATCTAATCGAAATTGCAGATGCTCTTGGAGATCAGCTCTATATACTATGCGGGACCATATTAAAACATGGACTTCAGCACAAAATCGCCGAGGTATTTACAGAAATTCAACGTTCCAACATGAGTAAATTGGATAAAGATGGTCAACCAATTTACCGTGAAGATGGAAAGGTGATGAAGTCTGAATTGTACTTCAAACCAGATATTAAATCCATTTTAGAGAAATAGTGAATGTCCAATTCTGATCATCGTTACAATATCCGTGTTTATGCAATCATTTTTAATGACAAGGATGAGGTATTGGTGTCTGATGAACCACGGCATGGGGTTTCTTTCACCAAATTCCCTGGAGGAGGTTTGGAATGGGGAGAGGGAACCAAGGAATGTCTAAAAAGAGAATTGCAAGAAGAACTGGAGCTCGATGCTTCTATTGGCGAGTTATTCTACGTAAATGATTTTTTTCAAGTATCCGCGTTTCGAGATACTGATCAGCTCATTAGCTTTTATTACTTGATAAGTGAGATTGACTTCGAGCAAATTCAATGCAGTGAGCATCCAGTCCCAATGATTGAAGAAGGTGAGAAATTCCGTTGGATAAAACGAGCGCAAATCTCACCAGATCAAATGACGTTTCCAGTTGATAAAGTTGTCGCGGAAATGTTACGAGATAATGTAGTTTGACTGCAACGCCATAGGAACTAATGTTCTGGCGCAGATTTTGTATATTTCTATTCGAATAAAATCTAATTTAATGAAAATAGTAAAACTAATTTTCTTGTTATCGCTATTACCACAGTTAGGATTCGCTCAAACGAGTAAATTGACAACTGCTACTTTGGACTTTCAAGAAGGTCGAATTGAGAAAGCATTGACGAAAATTGACGCTGTAGTTTTGCATCAAGATACGAAGACATCTGCTAAAGCGTGGAAATTGAGAGGTGACATTTATAGGAAAATCTTGAGTGGAACGGAAGTGAAAACGAAACTTCAACCCGAAGATCTGTACAAACAAATTGGAGACTCTTATCAAAAGGCTTTGAGTCTTGATAAAACGGCGTCCTCTATTAAAGCAGCAAAAAGTGGACTGAGAGTTTCTGGAAATATGGCTTTGAATAAAGGAGTAGTGCATTTTAATGCCAAGGAGTACTCGGATGCAAAGTCAATGTTTTTGATTGCTATTGAACATGGCGAGATTGGAGGTCGAACTGACACGCTTGCAATTTATAATATTGCGCTCGTATGTGAGAGAATGAAAGATTATTCAGCGGCCATTACCTATTATAAGAAAAGCATTTCACTTAACTATAAAGAGGATATCATGTACGGGTTTCTTGCATTCGCTTACGGCGAACTTGGCGACACGGAAAATTATGGAAAGACATTGGATGAAGGATTGAGTAAATATCCGAAAAGCTCCTCGATGAATACAGCTCTGTTAAATATGAAATTGGCTGATGGTGATTTTGAGGGCGCATTGTTTGCAATGGATAATCTAATCGAATTAGATCCAAATAACGCGATCTATTATTTTTCAAAAGGAACAATTTTAGACAATATTAAAGACATTGATAGGGCGATCAAAGCATACCAGAAATCCATTGATCTTGATCCTAGTTATTTTGACCCACAATTTAATCTAGGCGCTTTGTATTTTAACGAAGCTGTTAAGTTGAATAATGACGGGGGTAATTTGTCACTTGATGATGGTGTGGCTGGGGATAAACTAATGAAAGAAGCTGATATCCTATTTTTCAAAGCGAAAGGATGCCTAGAAAAGGCAAACTCCTTGAAGCCGGGAGATGTGATGACATTGGAATCTCTCAAACAGTGCTATTTGAGGTCTAATGATGTTGAAGGCTATGATCGGGTTACTGAGAAATTGAAATCATTTGAGCACTAAGTCAGCTTATCGTTCTCTTTATGTCGAGTTGAATCACGATCCGTTTTCTTCTGAAGGTTTTTCTTGAGTGCATCTTCTAAATTTATTCCAGTCTGATTGGCAAGACAAATAAGTACGAAGAGAACATCAGCCATTTCATCCCCAAGATCTTTGTCCTTGTCACTTTCTTTCTCACTCTGTTCACCATATCGACGTGACATGATGCGGGCAACTTCGCCAACTTCTTCTGTCAGGATAGCCATATTTGTCATTTCATTGAAATAACGAACGCCATACTTAGCGATCCAATTGTCTACGACTTCCTGTGCTTCGTTGATTGTCATTACTAGTTTGAGTTTAGTGTAAGCTTACTGAGTGCATGATAGTGCATATTATCAACACTTCAAAAAGTCTATTTCTCTTTTCTCCCGATCATGAAATTGAAGCCAATTGCATGAAAAGAGTGTTCATCGGAAAGACCTAATCCATAAGAGTAATCAATTTGGAATTTATCGGTAACAAGGTAAAGAAATCCGCAATCAAAACTGATAGAAGTAGTCTCTATTCCCATCGTAGTCAGATTGATGTATCCACCATATAATTCACTAAAAAGTGAAAGTTTATCAGTAAGTGCATAAGAGTAGATTAGCGACCCAAAAATGGAGTGATACTCAATAGTACTTCCAGCTGGTCCAATCGAAGTGTAGTTATACCCTACATTGTACCCAATATTACTTTTATCTCCAATGACATGATTTACCGCGAATGTACCCCCTCCACTGTAAAAATTTGATTTGAAATCGGGAAGAACAGCATTGAATAAGAAGGCAATTTGTGTATTTCCTTCTGGTTTATTAAGGAGTTGAGCTTTAAACCCAAGCGACATTCTGTCAAGATCGATTAATTTTTCACGCCTAGTAATTCCGTTTGTCATTCTCAATTCGAATTTATCTCCAATTCCTAAACGAAACAAATTAGATGGAAGTTGTAGAATTTGAGTCCCTTCGATTTGCCCATACTGTAGCCTGCTTTCTACCTGAAAGATACCTCCACCCACAGTTGTTGCACCTGCCGAAACTGAAGGTGCGTCAGTGCTGATTGTCTGGGAGATTGAGAATTGTGTAGTTAATAGGATTAGAAACGTGACTAGATTTTTCATAGTAGAGTGTTAGTTATGTCCCAAAATAGTGTTTATTCTCGATTTTTTGAGTCAATCCAAATCGTAACAGGTCCATCGTTAATTAGTTGAACCTTCATATCAGCTCCAAATACTCCAGTGGCAACTTTAGCATCTGAGGTTTGCTTCAGTTTTTCAATGAAGTACTCATAAAGTGGAATTGCCTGTTCTGGTCGAGCTGCCTTAATATAACTCGGGCGATTTCCCTTTTTGGTGGACGCATGCAAAGTAAACTGACTGATTACCAAATATTCTCCTTTTACATCCATTGAAGAAAGATTCATTTTTCCATCTTCGTCATTGAAAATTCGGAGCGCAGAAATCTTCGCAACGAGCATGTTTGCATCCTCCTCAGTATCTTCATGTTCTATCCCTAAAAGGATAACCAGGCCACGTTCAATTGCTCCATGTACAGATCCATCAATAGTTACTGATGCTTCCGAAGTACGTTGGATCAAAACTCTCATGCAAAGTCATTTTTTCGATAATTCTCTGTTGGATCTTCCTCCATCAGTTGCATGTATGTCTGGTATCTACTCTCATCAATTTCACCAGTTTCCAATCCGTCTTTAATGGCGCATTTTGGTTCGTTCATGTGTAGGCAGTTATTGAACTTACAGCCATCCATTCGCTCGCGCATTTCAGGGAAATAATGTGACATTACACTCTTGTCTAAATCTACAATTCCAAAAGCACGAATCCCCGGTGTGTCTACAATATAGCCTCCACTTGCAAGTCGAAACATCTCTGCAAACGTAGTTGTGTGCATCCCTTGTTGGTGAACGCGAGAAATTTCTCCTGTACGAATTGTGAGATTAGAATCTAATTTATTAATCAATGTGCTTTTACCAACTCCACTGTGGCCTGAAATCATGACTTGATTGCCAGCAATTTCCTCTCTAAGCGAATCAATGTTTTCATTTTCAGTTGCACAAATTTTCCGCGATGGATAGCCAATTCGACCGTACATTTCACAAAGTGCATCTGCATATTCGTGATCATCTTCTGTGAATAAATCAGTCTTATTGAAGAGCAAAGTAACTGGAATACGAAAGGACTCTGCTGACACTAAAAATCGATCAATAAAGGCTAAATGAGTTTCTGGGGATCTCAATGTTACAATGAGATAAGCTCGATCAATATTCGCGGCGAGAATCTGCTGCTGTTTAGAAAGATTTGTTGATTTTCTGACGATGTAATTCCTTCGCTTATCAAAACCAGTGATCACTCGATTGCCTTCTTCATCTATATCTTCAGAGAGGCTGACAATGTCTCCAACGGAAACGGGATTCGTCGTTTTTAATTTATCCAACCGCAATTTCCCGCGGATGCGACAGTTCACGATTTCACCATCCGGGAGTTCTACGATGTACCACTTTCCTGTTGATTTAAGCACTTTGCCCTTTTCCATGCTCAAAAGTAGGAAATCTAGGCGTGTTTTGATTGAATTGCTTGGGAAAGCGAATCTTTAATCACATTTTCCAATGTTTCGTGTAATTCCAATCGTGATTTCAGGCTCGAAACCATTGAGTAAGTCTGCCTTTTTTAATGGGTCAAAGCGCGCTTTATCGACCGTGAAATGATAGGGAACTTTGAGTCCATAAAAGAACGTGAATCGTTTGTTGTGTCTGATGGTATGATACAGTTCTGTGCTAACTCCCCCGAAAAAATGATTGTTTTCATGAGTTTGAAAAAGCACTTTTGAGAAGTATGATCTTGCATAAGTGGCATGTGTTTTTACCGTCGCGTATCCCAAGCGAAAGTTCACATTCGTTCGAATTCCATGAGTTGGTCCAAAGGCAATAAAATAACCGAGTCCAAACTGAACTCCTGTGCCCTTTACTTTTGTCTTGTAATCGTAAAGCGCATACTCGCCACTTGGATCTATAAAGGGTTCATTCACGTTGGCGTAAGGAGAATAATTTCCTCTTGAACCACTATGAATATTCAACGTGTCTCCATTAATATCGTTTTTGCCCATTCCACCATGAAAGGCACCAATTGACCATAATAGACGATTTTTCAGAACCTCTTGATAATGAAAAGTTGTGTTAATGTCCATCATTCTCGTGCTGAAATCAAGGCCTATTCGCTTCTGAGAGAATGTGGTAAATCCGATGAAAATGAAAAGTAGGGAAACGAAAATTTTGTTCATAGGTAGTTGAATTGTAGGTACTAATGATTGATATAGGTATTAACGTTAAGGTAGCCGCAAAAATTGTTTAAAGCCCGACTAGAATCTTAAAATTGGTGAGAAAGATATAGGTCAAAGATAGAATCTTGTAATCTTCATGGTCGGTTCGAATTAACGCTGAACTCCCTCCATAGTGCAGGATTACTTCCTACTATTTTCGTAGAATGCAAAATGGGTTTAACGTTTGTTGCTAAGAAAAGTAGGGCTTTTCTCGGACATAATTGTTTCCCTATTTTTTAGCCAGTGTTATGGTTATTAGGTTATCATCAACCTAGTGTTTAAGGTTTCCAGTACGTTTCTGATTCTCCGTTTCGATTTATTATTCTCAAGATTCCACTCACTTGAATATCATCATTGCTGCAAAAAGATGGTGGATTGGGATTTGTAATAACACCAATTGTATCAACTATTTCAATAATGGTAAAAACGAATTCGCCATCAACATAAACATCATTGTTTTCAGTCTTGAATTTACCACTATAAAGCTCGTCGTTCCCCGTCAAGCTATTGTGAATATAATACGAACCTTTTCCTTTATTTGCATCAATATTCAAGTCCTTATTGGTGTAATTGTTTGCATCACACCAATTTAACCAATGCCATGTGCCTGAAATGTTTGGATGTGATTTTAGTGCATTCTTTTTGCATCCAACTGCCATGAGCAACAATGCTATAATAAATAATGTTCTTTTCATCTTTTAGTAATACAATCTATTAGTACAATATCTCCAATCATGCACACGGTTCCTCCGCTCTGGGCCAAATGATAAGACACCCATATTTTTTCTTCATGTTGGGGTTCAATATTGAAATCATCTAAATTTTTTGGTTCAATAAATTTACCATTGTTTAATTCGATAACCATCCCGCATCCATCGGTCCCAGTAGCATCGTGAAACTTTGCTTTAACTGAATCTGAACAAGAATTTTTCTGACAAGAGCAGATTAGTACAAAGAATCCCAAAAGAAGTATGCTGAACCTATTCATGTAAGTAAAACAACTGGGGGGCGGAAATAGTTACATTTTGTTCTTCATTCACCATAACGCTAAATGCAAAATGCGTTTTGATGCATTTTACATAGTGTTCGGGCGTTAATTTTTATTAAACAGTTTTTCTAGTGTGTCTTCTCTTTTATCTGGATTCTCTAGTTGCTCTAATTCTTGATCTGTTATTTGTAGCCAACCAAAATGATAGTCATAGATCCAAATTTTATCACTTTTTGAATTTGTTTGAACCTGAATAGTTCCCAAACTATGAAATTTGATATTAGTCTAACGATGGCTTTATGGCTTATGTCATTTACAATGAGTTCTTTACATTGAAAGATACGGAGATAAGTCACAGGTACATATTTTAGAACGATGAAGAAGGAAGTACTGGAGTACGATGGTATGAGGCATGGGACGATACCTCAGTTACTCCTTCTAAGAAGCTGAATCGAGTTGAAACTTTCAGTTGTCATTGGAATTTCTCTATGATTGCAATGGACTCATGTGAAGCCACAAACAGCATAAGCTTTGACCCTAAAAAAATGCCTCTATGGCTAGTAGAATCAATGGGATTCAAATTTCTAAAAAAAGGATTGGAAGATCTTCGAGAAACAACAGCTAAACAATAAATGTACAGTGTTGTTTACCTTGTTGGATGTTAGCGATTCAGAATCTCTCGAGCATGATGCCCCAAAACTTTCTATTGTTTCACCACCTTATCCAAGTGAATAATTTCTCCATCTTCATTGAGGACTTGTATGATATAAATACCTGAATTCAATGCGTCAAACTTATTCAAAGAGTACAAATTACCTGTTACATTAAGTTTAAGTTCTTCAGTAATTCTCTTACCAGCAATATCAATATAATGAATGGTCAACATCTTCACCTTACTCAAGAGTTGATTCTCTAGACTCAATTGTAATTCACCAGCAGATGGGTTCGGGAAAATTTCAATTCCACTATCCTCTAATCGACTTACTAAGATGATATCTGAATAATGTGCACTTCCATCAAAGTCCACTTGACGAAGTCTATAATATTGTCTTGCTTCTGGATTTGAATGACGGAAGCTATAGTTAATTGGCTCTTCTGAATTTCCATTACCGTCAATTTGACCAATAGCCATAAATTCAGCACCTCCAATTGATTTTTCAAGAATGAAATAATCATTGTTCTTTTCTGAAACGGTAGTCCATGACAATAAGTTGTCATTTTCTTCAGCAGTAGCTTTAAAGTTTACCAGCTCAATGGGTAGTGGAACAGTGCAGATGATGCAATTATTTGTAAATAGATGCCCTTCAGGGTTCCCTACTGGGACAGTCCATTGAGTAGGGTAATTGTAACCAGCTGGGATTACAATGTTCGTCCCGTCGTAATTGTGCAGTCCAAGTACGGCAGCACCATCGTTCCAACCAGTACAAACTGTTTTCTCACCCATATGAACCTCAATGTTGTTCGTCGTTTCGTAAAGCATTATTTGACCACTGAATAACATAGCATTACAGCTAAACATTGCTACATCATCAAACTTAGCTACGAAAACGCGATTGGGTGCAGTTCCTTCAACATTACTTCTAATCGTTCCACTCACGGATGGATCAATATCTTGCCATGCCCCCATGATTGCGTTTCGTGGAGCATTATTCGTATTTGGTAATGTGAAATCAATAGACCAAGCCGAAGCTCCACCTGGCGTTACTGCAGTTGCTGCAGGTGCAGCAGAATAACAACTCGGGAAAATGAGATATCCATTCGAGGAGACCAATACATCGCTGTAGGTAATCCCATCAAAACAGAAATCAAATCCAATTGACGTGTAGGCATCTGCAAAGCGATCATCTGAAAAGGTAAAGGCGCTTCCTGTATTGTAATTGTACGGGCTATAACCAGTTGTAGAGTGCGAATAATTTAACCCACAAGTTGGAGGCAATCCACCAATACCACAGGGTGATGTAATGCAAAGGTCAAATCCAGTATTAGCACCAGTTGAACTATATGTATAAACACGAACGAAATAAGTCGCCCCTACTGTTAATCCAGTATACGTACTTAAATTTGGATCACTACAACCAAGGCTAGTCAATGAACCACAAGGGCCAGAAAACAATTCATGAACCATATCTGTGGTCCCCGTTGCATTTAAGATTTCAATATTCTGATTTGGATCCAACGCAACAAAGCTAAACCAAACATCATCATTGGCCGTTCCTACACATCCTGCAAGTGTCTGTGTTCCTCCAACCGTATATCCTGGTGTTACACTTGTACAAACTGCATTCGGATTTACAACAGCAGGAGTTGCGGCACACGGTTCGTCGTTTGTCGGTGGTGGAGGAGGAGATCCAATACATACATCAAATGTTGATGTCTGACCTGCTGTTGATCCATACGTATTAACTCGAACATAATAGGTTGCTCCAATTGTTAAACCAGTTGCTGTTTGAGAATCACCGTCACTACATGTTCCTGCAACTAATGACGACGAATTACAGGGGCCAGTCCATAAAGAATGATACATGTCGGTAGTAGAACCAGCTACATTTAATAGGCTCACATAATGAGTTGTGTTCGTAGCTATGAATGAAAACCATACATCATCATTTTCTGTACCGAAACAAGCACCAGGATTTTCGATTGAAGGTGTTGCATTTTGTACGGTGCCAGCTGTCACTGTAATACATGCGGCTCCTGGGTTAACGGTAAGAGGAAGTGCACAACATGCTTCATCGTTCCAAATAGGTGCAGCGGCACATGGACAAGCTGGGCAAATCGTTCCGCCACAATCTATTCCCGTCTCAGTTCCATTTTGAATCCCATCTGAACAAGTAGGACAAGCTGCACACGAAATAGTGGCTTCCCATCCTGCTCCTGTAATGGAGCCGTCACTGCTCCAAACAAAGGTGAGACATCCAGAAGTTCCTGTAACATTACCAGGACTATTTGTTCCTTGATAAACACCAATCAGCGGAGATCCCGCATTTGGCCCATCATATATTGTTAGATCATCACAGCATGATTCTGTTGCGAAAGAGCTGAACGTAATTGTAATACATTGACCAGCAACATCAGAGCAATAGGTTTCAGTAATTGTCTCGCTATTTCCATAAGCAGCTGCCCCACCAGTATCGAAAATTGTTCCTGTACAAGCAGTTAAATCACCCGTACCAATCGTATGACTGCCACCGCCACCGCCTCCACCGGCCATATAGGCACAAATGGTTCCAGTTATATCAGCACCATTATTGCCGCCGTTTCGGTGAATTTGAACATAGTAGGTTACGCCATTAGTTGCCGCGAAAGAAACAGTACTCGTCCCTCCCGCCGCAGTTTGATGACATCCTAATTCCGTTCCACCACCACATGCCGTCCAAACAGCTAGTGTTTTTGCTCTATCCCCCGTAAGGTCAATTGTCATCGTTGCTGTAGAAGTAGCAGTTACTGAATACCAACCGTCATCTCTGTCGTTACCTGCCGCAAAGCAAGAAGGCACAACGAGTGCACCATTTGCATAAGTCCCTGCCATTGTATACGCAGATGCTGTGCATGCAGCGTTCACAGTTAACGCGGGAACTCCCGCACAGCCGTCTGATGGATTTTGTGCATTGCAGTAATTGAATGCGAAGAGTACAAGTACGAGTAAGTGATTTTTCAAATTCATAACTCCTCGGAATTAATGATTCCGTCTGAAATCTTTGGAGTAATTAAATAGGCAAATCCGTTATTTTTGAATGCTGAGATCAAATCTTCAAGCAGCATTTTATCATTGTAGGTAAGCAACATAAAGTCAGCGTTCCCTTTAATCTGCACAGATAGAACTTTCTCATCATATTGAATCAGTTCGTCTTTAAGAGCGCCAATTTGATTTGCAGTATGAGAACCTAGTTGAATTTCTAGGGTTGTGATTTCAGATGGTGTTGCGAGTTCGAAAATGGTCTTATTCCAAGTAGTCTGAGCATTCACATTAGTGCTAAAAAAACCAGAAAAGAATGTAAGCATTAGAAGTAGCTTCATCGGTAGTAACGTTGTTATTTCAGATTACAAGATACGTATAACTCAGACGCCAGAAAAGCAATATTCGAAGGCAAAAAATGTTTTATTTCAAAGGATGGTGGCGTTGAATATTGATGTACTTCTACCGAGTATTTTGGAGGTCTCAATTAAACTATATGAATTCGTCGCTTTTAGGATTCTAACTAAATGAGCATATTTACAACAAAAAGTGTTGTCTTAATGAAAGCCTAAACTAAGTCTCTTATGACGACTTTCTGCACGTCGAAAGCCATCAGAGTTGTCGAAAAGTGCGCTAACATCTGAGAAACATGTTACTTACTCTAAAGTTATGGACCAGTGCTCGGAAGAATTCTATTTTTAGTACGATAGAAAAGTTAACTGTATAGCTACACTAGCGTGCGCCTTTGTATTAAAATTAGGTTTTAGGACTAAATATCGTCATTCAGAGTTAACTAGTTTTGTGAAATATAGGCGGAGCGCGGAGTATAGGTTTTGTGGTTATTGCACAACTTAAATTTCTTGAAGAAAGGTGGAGTTTGATCGGAGTATTAAAGATTAAGCGTCAGAAAATTAGCAAGTTACACATTTTAAGGGATTGGTAAATCGTACAATTATTGAATTTTTCGAGCTGTGCAACGGTAACCTATGTTAGCATCATAATCTATTCTTGAATTTTACTTCCTGCAGATTCCACTGATTTTTGAAACCCAATTATGGCATAGACAGATGCTATTAAAGCTAGAATTATTCGGACCCAGTGGAGAATGATCCAAATCTGTAATTTACTTGCAGCTTGGCTAGCTGAATAACTCTCATCCATAAATGCGAAGTTGACAGGTCAATGATAAACGCTCGTAATTCCGTTAACAATCAATAAAGCGAAGAATACCATTTTCCATGCTTTTTTAGTTTGTTTGTCTTCTTTAGTTTTGAAAACAAGTAAGGACTTAGAAAAAAAGCTGGAACCATTGTGAGTGCGGCTCCAGGCAAAAAGAGAGGGAATTTCTCTGCAAAGTCAGGCATAAAATCTAGCGGATCCATTTGTGGGCAGTATACCCCGTATGAAATTCCAATGTTCAAGGCGAAGCCCAAATAAGCCGTTGTTGCAATAATGGCTATGATACTTAATCTTTTCATGATTCAATTTTTTGTTTTGTTAATAGATGAATTCACCTATTAGACAACACGAATCACGATATGAAAAGACTTTGAATAAATTAATTCAAATTAAGGCGATTTTTCCAATCGGCGTCATCAAGAAGTTGAACTAAAAAATTCTTTTTTTCGAATTGTGTTTTGAAACTATGGTCACGGTACAGATCCATATATTTCAATTCTGATTCATCCACGATATAGCCTGCATCTTGTTCCAGTTCTTCACGAAAAGTTGAGAATTCTTGACGATTGTATAGCAAGTTTTTGGCATCTATTACTTCAGCTTCAAGGTTTACGGTTACTTTTTTGTGACATCTGCATGGATTGGCTTTATTGATTAATCCACATTTATGGTTCATGAAATTAGTGAGGTCTTTTCTTGCCTTACTTAACTTCATTCTAAAGTTTTCTTTGGAAATTTCCATTATTTCTGATCCAACTGTATGATTTACACTGAACATTTCGCCGATAATGAAAATCATACGTTGCTCTTTGGTTAGGCAAAGTAGCATGCCTGACATACAAGCTAAACGCGTCTCTTTTAGTAAATCTTTTCTCTCTTCTATTTCATCTTTGGAAAGTTCTATGTTTGGAATAGAATCTAAAGCATCTCCTAATTCTTTAAAATTATTAGTAGGTGTTTTTAAGGATGCTTTTTGATCGTTAAGAAAGTGGTTGCGAACTATTCGAAATGCCCAAGTTTGGAAAGAACTCCCAAATTTAAAGTTCCCGTGATTAGACACTATCTTGATGAGAGCTTCTTGGCTCAAATCTGAAGTATCGTGGGGGTTGCCAACCATTTTCCAAGCAATATTATAGATATATGGTTGGTGACGGCGTATTAGTGTGTTTTATGAAGTTTTATCACCAGCAAGGGTTTTTAAGATGAGTTTCTTATCCGTCACTTCGTTTTTACTTGATGTATTCAGTTGATTCATTTAAGTAAGTTTATCTGTTAGACAACATAATAATTGAAGTGTAAGACTTTTGCAGGTTTAGTTTCGTTGATGCTAACGTTTAGTGTATGGTGTCGTAGCGTCCCCCAGGTACTATGCACTATACGCATTGTTGTGCATTCTTGGATTTTAATAAACTAATTGATACAGTCGCAAAATCGGAATTTGGAAACTTTCTGAACTTGTTCATATCTGGGATTAAGCCAGCTTCCTGAATTATATCTATGAACTCGTCTACTTCAAGTATATACTGATCTGAATATCCATGTGTCAAGTCATATGCAGTAGCTGCTGTTTTTCCCATATTTTGTGCAACTAGGTCTGGCTTCACAGTGTGCAGTTCAATCAGTAACAAGCCAAACTTCTCTACATAAGGAGTCCATTTCCCAATGTGTTCCTTTAATGATTCCGCAACCAAATTATTGTCGATTCTTTTGCCTTCGTAGGCATATGCACCAGTGGATGAACTTACTCTTGATGAATTAGTTTGAGGCTCTTGCCAAATTCTATTATGATCCAAAAAGGTTCTTACATTGAGCAATTCTCCTAACTCGATATCGTAATTTTCTTTCAGATCTAAAGCCAAAAGAGCAGGATTTCCAATATCTCCCCAAATAATTTTCGCCCATATATCCGATTGAATGAGATTTGCTTTAGAAACTTTTAATGCAGCCTCATTATAGTCTACACCTATTATTTTCAAAGGGTATTCATCTAAAATAGTGCCTCGATGTGTTTGACTTTCAATAACTGAAAACAAATGCTGAAGAAATGCACCATTACCACAACCCATATCAAGTATGCCTTTAGGTTGTTCCTCGATTGGTTTATTGAAAAGATCGATGATGATTTCATCTACTACTTTAAAGTATGAACTATGAGCTCCGCCACTTCCCCAGATATTCATTTCTCTATCAACATGTATTTCCTCAGATCCTGTTGCTAAATTTTTAAGGATTAATGGATCTCCAAAGATCAGATTGTCCAATTTTCTAAGCGTAGGGATGTAAGAAACTGTAACACCATATGCGCTTGCCCTTTTTGCAAAAAATAATCCAATCTCTGTGAACGCATAAGCACCATTTTTTTCGTCAAACCATCCAAGTTGAGTTAATATTTTAAGCAGTTTATCAAATTCTTGATGATTTTCATGGAATTCTTCTGGCCTGAATCTCGTCTCCATAAAATATTTGTGAAACATACCTGTTATGCCCAGGTGCACCAGTGTTGGGCCTACAATTACCCCTTCAATATGTGTTAAGATTTGTTCCTCAATTTTTTTTCGAGACTTCTCTTGGGACAATTCAATTCCATAGTTGGTTTTGAATTTTTTGTAAATACTCTCTAGTTTAAGAAATGGTTCGATTTCAAATTTTCTAGGATGGTAATCTTCGGACATTTGTAGTAAGTCTGTGACATCTTCAAATAGATAAAAATAATTGAACGCTATTTCTGATTCTTCATTGGTTTCATAACTAATAGTATTATTATGATTGTCAACATGTTGAATGAGCCAACCTTGAGAACAGAGTCCTCTTAGAGCAATGTTCAAATAACCTTCGTTAGCCTTGAATTTTGTTGTTAGCTCTTTCAGCTCTACTTTCTTGTTTTGGAGTAAATAATCCGTTATACCGTGTTTTTTTAAGGCATAGGCAGTAGGTGAAATAACAATACCGTCAAGGTGACGGAATAGTTTGCTTCTTAAGGATGTTTTTTGATCTGGATTCATATTAATTGAATAATTCACAACGCTTAATGTAAATAATGTGCGTTCTGCTATTAGGACCCATAAAGCTAGTGTGTTTTTTGCAGTTCTGGCAGTTTGGCACGAACCAATGTAGATACAACTCTTATTTGTGGCAGATGCAAGAATGCAGCT
>JBLHON010000026.1:0-20749 GCA_047621865.1 Crocinitomicaceae bacterium
TGTTCGACTTAGATTAATTCCAACATTGTCATTTCAAGAACGAATTCTGCAATACGAATTTGAGGACTCAACTGTAACAGGTAATTTTCTCAACGAGGAACGTGTGAGTTCTACTAGTTTGGATTTTCCACTCATGTTTCAATTCAGAACCCTAAGACTGAATAACTTTGCGGCATATGCTCTTGTAGGATTTCAGTACTCACTAGACCTTCAATCCCAAGCAGAAGCCAATCAAGATTTTAACGATCCCTTTGTGAAAATTAAGCGCAGTGACTGGCAAGGTCAGGTTGGCGGTGGAATTGAATTTTTTGCCACCTACTTTAAATTTGGTATAGAGCTCAAATACTCACACGGGATTAGTAATACACTCATTCAGGACAATACGCCTGTTTCAAAACCCATCGATCGTCTCTACAATCGCGTTTGGTGGATTTCATTTATTTTCGAAGGTTAAATGGCACAACGCGTTCAAATTCAAGTAACGCCAGAACAAGCACAGGACGACGATTTTCTTAGAAGACGTCTTCGTACTGAGTTAAATCTGGGAGAGAAAATATTTACATTCATTGTGGCTAAACGTTCTATTGATGCTCGCAAGCGTCAACTAAAAATGAACGTGAGTTTCGATGTATACCTTGAGGGCGAAGAGCCTGATCAACTCAATCCATATATTCCTCAAAACGTCGAAAATGCGCCCAAAGTTGCAATTATTGGAGCAGGACCAGCAGGTTTGTTCGCAGCTCTAAGGGCGATAGAACTTGGATTGAAACCCATTATTTTTGAGCGTGGAAAAGATGTACGAGAGCGAAGAAGAGATTTGGCAATCTTGAACAAAGATTCGATTGTGAATCCAGAATCCAATTATTGCTTTGGTGAAGGAGGAGCAGGAACCTATTCAGATGGTAAATTATACACGCGCTCAAAGAAACGTGGGGATGTTCAACGTGCATTGGAGTGGTTCGTTCATTTCGGGGCAACAGATGAAATTTTAGTTGATTCTCATCCACACATTGGTACAAATAAGCTTCCACAGATTATTGTAAGCATGCGCGAGTCAATCATTGAAAATGGGGGAGAAGTGCACTTTAATTCTAAATTGACGGATTTCACCATAGAAAATGGAGCGATTAAAAGTTTGGAAATCAATGGCGATAAAATACATTCGTTCGATCATGTAATTCTTGCTACCGGACATTCTGCGCGAGATATTTTCGAATTATTGCATAAGAATGGAGTGGCGCTCGTAGCCAAAGCATTTGCGCTAGGTGTTCGAATTGAACATTCACAAGATCTAATTGACTCAATTCAGTACCATGGAAGATTGAATGATGAATTTATTCCTCCAGCCTCTTATAGTCTCGTTGCCCAAGTTGAAGAACGAGGCGTGTATTCATTTTGTATGTGTCCTGGAGGAATAATTGCTCCCTGTGCTACTGATACAGAAGAAGTGGTAACGAATGGTTGGTCGCCATCAAAACGCAATAATCCATACTCGAATTCTGGAATTGTCGTAAGTGTCAATCCAGAAGATTTTAAGGGATATGAAACGAACCCATTTGTTTGTTTGGATTTTCAGAAATCTGTGGAGCTCGCATGCTGGGAAGCAGCAGGGAAAACACAAAAAGTTCCAGCACAGAGATTGAAAGATTTTATGAATGGACGCGTGTCAAATGATCTTCCGAAAACTTCATATCAACCAGGAATAACAAGTGTTGATTTGAATTCTGTCTTGCCAAAAATGATCGCGAGAAGACTAAAAAAAGCATTCAATCAATTTGGACAGAAAATGCAGGGATACATTACAAATGATGCCGTGCTGCATGCTCCAGAATCGAGAACTTCCTCACCAATTCAGATTCCTCGAGGCGAAAATTTGCAGCATCCTGATGTCAAAGGCCTATATCCATGTGCTGAAGGTGCTGGCTATGCCGGGGGAATAATTTCTGCTGCCATTGATGGGATGAAATGTATGGATCAGATCCATAGTGAAGTGAGCAACGAATTAAGCTAATCTTCGAAATTCAGCAAGGAGAATTCCAGTCGCCATTGAAGCATTCAAAGATTCAGCTTTTCCATAACTTGGAATGAAAACTGGATGATCAATATGAGCTTGTGCAGAAGGCGAAATACCTTTCCCTTCATTTCCAATTAGAAGAATGCTTGGAATCTGAAGTTCCGTTTCATAGAGATTCTTCCCATTGAGCAATGCCCCATAGATTGGTAACTCACTGGAGGCTAGAAATTCCGTTAAGTCAGTGTATTCAACTGCTACTCGAAAAATCGAGCCCATTGTAGCTTGAACAACCTTTGGATTGTAGCAATCAACAGTATCGAGGGAACAGACGATTCGATCTACGCCAAACCAATCTGCTGTCCGTATAATCGTACCCAAATTACCAGGATCTTGAATTCCGTCCAATGCAAGCACAAAGTTCGAAGTTGATGTTGAGACTTCTAATTTTCGAACGACAGCGAGTAGCGAAGAAGGTGTTTTTAAACTGCTGATTTCTTTCATTGAACGCTCGTCAGCTTGATAACAACGATCAAAGGATGAATTGTTCAATGTTGTGACTACGAATTCAACAAGTGCAGGATTATCCCGCAGAAGCTCTTCTACCATTTTCTCCCCTTCCACCACGAAAAAACTCTCAGAATCACGATTTTTCTTCGCTTGTAGTGAACGAATCAGCTTTATCTTATTTTTTGAAAGAAGTTCCACGAATGCTTTTCTTATTTTTGTTCAAACAGAACAGGTTCTTGACACAAACATTCAAACATACGACTATTCTTTTGATTCTGATTGCAGTTGCTACAGGCTGCAGACAGACGAAGTATGTACCTTCTGGTGAATATCTACTCAAGAAGAATAACATAGAACAATCTGGCGATAAAATTCCTGAAGGAGATCTTACCGAAATTTTCAGACAGCAGCCCAATTTCCAGCAAATAGGCGTTAAATGGAAATTGCTCGCCTTCAACATGGTCGATTCTGCAAAAGTCTCTAACAAGCGCTATCGAAAAAATCTAAAATTAACCAGGAAGAACACTAAACGCCGCGCAAAGCAAAAGGAGATTAATGAAGCCCGTGTGAAAGAAGCACAGGAGAAGGGGAGTGAATATTATACAGAAAAGATTATTCCGTTGAAGGATACTGTTTCTCCTCGAAAATTCTTTCGTGAGTGGTTTAAATACAAGATTGGACAACCGCCAGTAGTCTTCGATAGTATCCCTTTTAATAAAACCCTCGAACAGCTTACAGCATACCTTAGAGGTAAAGGTTATTATCATGGACGTGTGACCGCTTTTGTGCGTTACACTGAGTTAAAAAGAGAGAAGGGAAAGGCGATTGTAACCTATAGTGTGGAGTCTGGTGATCGCTATTATATTGATAGCTTCTATGTGATTTCAAACAACTCGAGGGTTAAAGCGAGTTATGCAAAATATCTGGCAGATCTTAATGAACCTGCGTTTATTGGCCAACCTTTTGATGCTGGTATTCTGGACGATCATCGTGAAGATGCTGCAAAGTATATGCGTGATCATACCTTTTATGGGTTCAGTGGGAGTCATATAAATTACATTGCAGATACCAATCGTCAGACTATGAAGGTCATTCTTGGCGTAGAATTCTTAGATCGTTATATTCGACCAAGTTATAATCCAGATACACTTATAGCTGTGAAGCACAATTTAACAGGTGTGCGAAGTGTTTATTTTCATATTGCTGATACGACATTATATAAAGGTAATTTCGAGAAGACCATGGATTCACTTCAGATTAGTGTACGCGATGGGCAATTCATTCGTACAACTGAATCCTTTGATTATGCTGAAATAATTGATAAAAAGAAAGACGAATTAGATAAGAAGAGGATGGCAACTTTTCAATACAATGGCGAATTGTTCCTGAGGCCTGAGTTGTTGGAGATGCAAAATTACCTCGAAGAGGGGAACACCTATAAAGAATATTATGTAGAGCGCTCGTATACACGATTGCTGCAATTGGGATTATTTAAGACCATCAAAGTAGTGGTGGAAGAAGTGGAGGGCAAGGACTCTGTGGATGCACATTATTATTTGGTTCCAGCCAAAAAACAAACCTTTGGTATTGAACCCAAGGCTACAAATAAAAATGGATTTCTCGGGGTTTCTGCTTCGCTAAATTATACGAATAGAAATTTGTACGGGCGAGGGCATAAATTGGTAATTTCTTTGTCAGGTGGTTTTGAATCACAGCCAGTCATTTTTGAGGCAACTGTGGATGGAACCCCGATTGAATCTGCTGGAAAAAACTTTAATACCTTCGAATTTGGGCCAAGTATTAAATACGAAGTCCCCGGCCTGTTTCCTGCCCCAGTTACGATGTTATCAAAGCGACATCGTGCAAAGGCGATTATTTCAGCAGCATATAATTTTCAACAAAGGAGTGCGTTTAAGCGTAGAACATTCCAGTTGAACTATGGATGGGAATTCTTCGTAGCGAAGACACAAATTTTCCAAGCTGGACTACCATTTGTGTCCGTGATCAAGTATGTCAATATTAGAAAAAGCGACCAATTCGAGGAGACACTAAATAATCTCAATGACCTGTTCTTATTGAATGCCTACAGTGATCAATTTGTTTGGCAAGATTGGAAGTTCACCTTTGAATATAATATCAAGGATAAGAAGGAGAGACATGGAAGGACGCAGGTTTACTTTAATTCGACCTTTGATCCTGCAGGAAATTTATTGTCATTGTTCAAGAAATCACAAGATACGCTGGCGAATGGACAACGCACAATTTTTGGAGTTGGTTATTCACAATTCACAAGGATTGACAATGAGTTAATCGTCTCACAGCCATTTGGAAAGGAGCGATCATTAAATTTCCATTTCAATATTGGGGGTGGAATTCCATATGGAAATTCAACGAATTCCTTGCCGTATGATTATAGTTTCTTCGCTGGAGGAGCAAATGATAACAGAGGTTGGAAAGCACGTGCACTTGGTCCAGGATCTTACAAATATTACCTTGATACGAATAGAACGGCTACACAAATTGGAGATATGAGACTTGGTGGATCAGTAGAATATCGCTTTTCCTTAAGTCCTACATTTAAAGGAGCATTGTTCGTAGACGCTGGTAATATTTGGACAGTTGGAAATGATGTAAATCGACCAGGCGGACAAATTTCAGGAAATTTCCTCAATGAGATTGCTGTTGCTGCTGGTATTGGATTGCGAGTTGACCTTGACTTTTTTATTGTTCGTGTTGATCTTGGCCTTCCGTTAAGGAATCCTGCACTGCCAAAAAGTGCTCGATGGGTGTTCCAGGATCGGAAAGCATATCATGAAGAAGGTGAGGCATTCTTTGGATCAAATTATGCCGAGACACTCCCAAAAGCTTTCTCGCCTCAACTGCATTTCGGAATTGGTTATCCGTTCTAGATATACGTGACTTTAAGGAAAGTCTGAATATCTGTCCACTTCACAAATAGTTGATTGTCTCCCCAATTTACCAGTCGTGATGAGGTGAAATAAATCCCATCCTTGTCAAGCTTTGCATTTAATTCAGCCACAATAAAGGCATCAAGAGATTCTGTCTCAGTTAACTCAATTTCCTTATCAGTCACAAAGTTCTTCACGATGTTGCGAAAATAGGTGTTGAATTCCTCCTCCGTTTTTGGATTTAGCATATCCGTGACTGTAGCTGTCTCTCCTGTTTCCATATCATAGAGGTAATAATAATTCTCGCTTTCAACCATGTCAATGCAATTTGCATAGATATGAATTTGCAAGAAACTGGCTTTTTGGATGAAACCATATTGTCCTATGCAGAAATCTCGCTCTCTGAATGTCTGAACATTTGCTTCAATATCTCTATTAATTGACATTTCAGCTCCTCGATTACTCGTAAAAACAATCATTGGATACGTCATTCCATTCGGGAGTTGACCATCACGAAATTTAACAGCTTGACTAAAATAGGTCGCTGGAAATGCAAATAGAAATGATAAAACGATTATGTGCTTCATTACTGTATTGTTAGATTTCTAGGCTGCAATACCTATAAACTTGCCAAAAGGTACGAATCTCATTCATTATCCAAAACTTTTAGTTTGGCGAATTTCAGAAGAACGGTTTTGGCTCCATGTCTTGGGAAAAATATTGTGGCTTTAATATCAGCACCTGTTCCTTCAAGTTTCGTGACCTTTCCCTTTCCAAAACGATCGTGTTCAACATTGTATCCAACTTTCAGATGAACGGGGCCATCTGATGCAGCTTCAGTTGATGAAGATGTACTTGTTGATGTAACTGATTTTAAAGGTGTTAATGATCGAGAGCTCAATTGACGATTCAGACCTCCACTTGGAGTTGACCGCTCAAATGCTTGTCGCCCAGTTACGAGTGATCTACCACTTCCTCTTTGTGGTGTTTCGTACTCTAGAAATTGTGGATCTATCTCTTCTATGAATCTGCTTGGCTCGCATGAGATCAAATTCCCCCATTGAAAACGGGAAGTTGCATAAGTAAGCGTGCAGGTCTCTTTAGCGCGAGTAACAGCCACGTAGAATAAACGACGTTCTTCTTCTAGATCAGTTCGAGAAGTCAATGCCATCTGTGACGGAAATAAGTTCTCCTCCAGTCCAACTAAGTACACATGTTGAAATTCCAATCCCTTACTAGAGTGAATGGTCATCAAGGTTACGTGATTACGCTCCTCGCCTTCATCAGCATCAGAATCTGTGAGTAAGGCAACATCTAACATGAATTCAGAAAGCGCTTTTGACTCTCCTTCTGATCGTGACATTGTAAATTCTTTAATCGCTGAAAGAAGTTCTTCAACGTTTTGATAGCGTTCAACTTCTTCTGGTCCCTTATCCTTATCTGTATGAAGTTCTTTTAAAATGCCGCACGATTTGGCAATTTCCTGAGCAAGTGCATGACCATCCATCGTGTCCAGTTGAGCACTGAAACTCTTGATCATGGTCACAAATGTCGAAATTCGGGTCCGCGCACCTGTATTGAGTGCAACAGGATAACGGTTAAAATCTGCAATTACATCCCATGGACTTACTCCATACTGATTGGCGGCAATGATCACGTTTTCAAAAGATGTTTTACCAATTCCACGCTTGGGATAATTGATCACACGTTTTAAGGCCTCCTCATCATTATTATTTGCTGTGAGACGGAAATAGCTCAATAAATCCTTGATTTCTTTCCGCTGATAGAAGGATAATCCACCATAAATTTTATAGGGGATGTTCAGTTTTCGCAAGGACTCCTCAAACGATCTAGATTGTTTATTTGTACGGTAGAGAATCGCAAAATCATTGTACATCAATCCATCACTTTTACTCTTATCGTAAATTTTATTGGTTACGAGTTTTCCTTCTTCATTGTCAGTTAAGGTGCGAATGACATGCAATTTTTCGCCGCCTTCATTTGCGGTCCAAACTGTTTTCTTTATTTGATCGCGATTCTTGGCAATCACACCATTCGCGGCTTCAACAATATTTTTTGTGCTTCTGTAGTTTTGCTCAAGTTTATAGAGTGCAAAATCAGGGTAATCTTTCTTGAAGTTCAAGATGTTTTGGATGTTCGCACCACGAAACGAGTAGATACTTTGAGCATCATCACCAACAACACAAAGATTCTCATAAACGGCAGCAAGCTTCTTTACTATAAGGTATTGCGCGTAGTTTGTATCTTGATACTCATCCACCAAGATATACTTGAATTTTTGCTGATAGTAGGATAGAACATCAGGAAAATCACGCAATAAGATATTTGTCTGGTAAAGAAGATCGTCAAAATCCATAGCTCCTGCATTGAAGCATCTCGCGGCGTAAGTTTTATAAATCCGAGCCATTTCTGGTCGCTTCGCCATTTTATCCTCAAGCTTAATTTCCTCATTGATCGCATAGGACTCTGGAGAAATTAAGTTGTTCTTAGCAGATGAAATTCTTCCAAGAACATTACCAGCACGATATGCTTTATCGTCTAGGCTAAATTGCTTGACAATATCTTTTAAAAGACTTTTCGAATCTTGTGTATCGTAAATCGTGAAATTACTTGGATAGCCAAGTCGATCTGAATTGATGCGTAAAATGCGTGAGAAAACAGAGTGAAAAGTTCCCATCGTAATGTTTCGTGCCTCACCTTGACCAACAATACTGCCAATTCGTTCGGTCATTTCACGTGCAGCCTTATTCGTAAAGGTTAACGCCATAATATTGAAAGGATCCATACCTTTCTCCATCATGTGAGCAATACGATAGGTTAAAACCCGTGTTTTACCTGAGCCCGCACCCGCGATAACCATGGTAGGGCCTTCAATATGTTCTACAGCTACACGCTGACTTTCGTTTAATTCGTCTAAATATCCCATATTTGCTTCACTGCGCAATTAGATTGCAAGATAAAAAGACTTTAAGATTAATGGACTGTGTTTAGTTGAATTCATTCTTTAAAACTTGCATAGAGATACATCAGACTTCAAGGTAAATAGACTATTAAGACTGTAAGACTTTAAGATTGAAAGACTGTGTTTAGTTGAATTCATTCTTTAAAACTTGCATAGAGGTGCATCAGACTTCAAGATAAGTAGACTATTAAGACTGAAAGACTTTAAGATTGAAAGACTGTGTTTAGTTGAATTCATTCTTTAAAACTTGCATAGAGGTGCATCAGACTTCAAGATAAGTAGACTATTAAGACTGTAAGACTGTGTTTAGATGGGGTCACTCTTTAGCACTTATTATTCTTTTATGAAACCCATCTTCACGTCTTAATCTCGTTTCGTCTTCTCATCTTCCTGTAATTGATTCTTGTCTTGATGTCTTGATGTCTCTGAATCTTCTAGTCTCCCTTTTTTCTTTTCCTGAAAATTCTCACCTTTTCATATTCCTTAAAGTGAAACCAATGTTTCCAACCCACAGAAAAAATCATTGCAGGAACACCAGGTGTGACACTCAATGAAATTTGATTCGTTTCATTGAAAGCATAATCATATTCGAATTCAAAAGCATAAGGGATAATTTTCCATTGCAAATCCCCCAGACGTTTGGAATATGTTTCGTTGAAATATCCTGAAGAAACGTATGCAGAACCAAAACGAGTCCATGAATCGCGAACAATGAGCGTTGGTCCAATTCCGAAATAAACGCGATGTTTAGGCTGATTAATCAAGATTCCACGAACTCCAAAATGCGTGACACTTGCAAGCCCATTAGAACAATCACTCATAATCCCTTGAATGCCTTTAACAGAAACAATATTTCGATAGAGGAATTTTTCATAGCCAACAAAAAGTCCAACATTGGCAACGAAATGGGCATTATCATCTAGCTTATTGGGCTGGAGTGCTGCCGTTTTATCACCCCAAGGATGAATCGTTAATCCAAAGTACTTTATGGTAAGGGTTTCCTGTCCCCACGAAAAAGTCGTGAACAGGAGTGAAAAAACAAAGGCGAGATATGCAAGCCTTCTATTTCCCATAAAACGGACGAAGCATCCCAACGAAAACATTCAATCCACCTCGCATAATTTTATGGAACCAAAGCTGTGATCGATAACGTTCAACGAAGGCAGGCGAATGTGCGTAATACCAACTGATAAATGATCGGCCAGCTCTCGATTTCTTCAAAAATTGATCTCTGAATTTTCGCAGGACTAGCACTTGTGGTGCATCATAATCGCCATAAGCCAATGTAGCTACATAACACCCAGAATCGCTTCCGCCAGAATCACTAGTACCAGAACTTGACCCGTCTGATGCAGCATTCACTAGGATCAGTAATATGAGTAATGCGAGAATTAATACAAT
Organism: Crocinitomicaceae bacterium; assembly: GCA_047621865.1. Lineage (GTDB taxonomy): Bacteria > Bacteroidota > Bacteroidia > Flavobacteriales_D > Crocinitomicaceae > UBA4466. Next base: position 9,815 of record JBLHON010000026.1, read on the forward strand.
ACCAACAACAAGCAGTACGATAAGAACTACACGCGTGTCCGCATCACTCTTTTCTGAAATTTCAACTGATTGGAAGTCCTCACTGCCGAATTCTTGAGGTGAACTTTCCAGATTATCAAGCAAATTTTCGTTATCAAGATATAGGTGAATGTCGTTTTTTGCGTCTTCTTCAGAAATCTCAGGAGTTGCTGATTCCTCAACTTTTACTGGAGTACCCGTGAGTTTTTCTTCCTTAAATTTAGGGTCATTTAAGCGATAAGTGTTCTCATTATCATGAACATATACATCGTGTTCCTCAATATTTTGAGCAACTTCTTTCTTCTTGAAAGCTTGCTTGCTCGAATACGTTAACTTGTTGTAATTATTACAGCCTGATAATACAAGAGTTAGTATTACAAGCGGCGCTAAAAGATGTCTGATCTTCATAGGTATATTGTTTTGACTGAGATAAAGATAATTTATTCTGCTTACAAGACCTTTTCACAAAAAGATGTATTCTCAGCTAAGTGAATTAATTTATGCGAGGAAAACGGTTTTAGCTGCTGGATGTTAGAAGTGAAACTATTCCACTTGATAATTTGATGGACTACCGTTTTAAGGTGTTGTATTTAGTATCTCTCTATGTCAACTTCAAAATTGACTAGAGGACTTTCCTCTAGTCAATTAATACTATCCTCGTTTGGAACATTATCTAAATCTTTTCATTTATCGTGTAGAGAAAAGTGCAAAACCCCACTTGAATTGACATTCAGGCTTCTCACGGATTACCGCAAATGGAAGTGAGAAAAAGGAACTAATCCTTCACTACTTTTCTTGTGATTGTTCCATTATTGTCCGATAAACGCAAGAAATAAATTCCAGCTTCAAAGCTAGACATGTCAATGGACGTACTTTGTTGATCAATGTTCCTTACAAGAATTAACTTTCCTGAATTGTCAATGAGTTCTAGTTTGAATGCATCTTCAGTTGAAATGGCTATGTTTAAAACCTCTTCTACTGGATTAGGATATACTGAAGCATTAGCCATGCTGATTTCGTCTCCTGCAGATAAGTCAGAGGGAGCGAGCTTCAGAATAAAAGCGTCATGGGCGCCATTTGAAGTGAAATTAAACGTGGATACACCAGGATCAAAATCTACAGTACCCAAAAAAATACCTGCAACGTAAATATTTCCCAAAGTATCAACGGTTATGCTTGATCCATGATCAGATTGGTTACCTCCAACGGATTTTGCCCATACGAAGTTACCTGACGCATCTAGTTTTTGGATAAAAACATCTAAGACTCCATTCGAAGTTAAATTGAAGGTGGGAGCACCAGGATCAAAATCTACAGTACCCGAAAAATTACCTGTAACGTAAACACTTCCCATTTTCCCAAGGAATAAACAATTCCCCTCATCTGACCAGGTTCCACCACTCGATTTTGCCCAGATTAAATTTCCATCGTTATCCAACTTTTGAATGTAGACGTCACTCGCTCCAACTGACGTTAAATTAAACGTTGCCCCGTTGGGGTCAAAATCTACAGTGCCTCTAAAACTTCCTGTTGTATAGATGTTACCTAACGCGTCTATGTCAAGTGATGTTGCATTTTGGAATTCCGTTCCTCCAACGGATTTTGCCCATAAGAAGTTGCCATTAACATCCAATTTCTCTATGAAAGCATCCCAACCTCCATTTGAAATCAGATCAAAGGTTGCCATACCCGGATCAAAATCCACAGTATCCTCAAATGTTCCTGTTACAAATACATTTCCCGTGGCATCCGTTGAAATTGAATAAGCTCGATCATTGGAGGTTCCTCCAATGGATTTCACCCATAGTAGATTCCCACTTGAGTCCAGTTTTTGAATGAACACATCTACATCGCCATTTGATGTTAAATTGGTCGTCCCTATACCTGGATCAAAATCTGCACTACCAGAGTACTGTCCCGTTAAAAGAACATTTCCAAATGCATCTATGTTTATGGAGGTGCCAGAATCGAATGCTACTCCTCCCATTGATTTTGCCCAGATTAAATTCCCATCAGAATCTAGTTTCTGTAGAAAAACATCGAGCTGTCCATTTGAGATCAGATTGGTGGTAGAAATGCTTGGATCAAAGTCAACGGTATCCGCGTATCCTCCAGTCACGTAAATATTTTCTTGTGCATCCAGAATAATGCAACTTCCATGGTCAAATGACGCCCCGCCTATGGACTTTGCCCAAATTAGATTCCCGAAGGGATCCAATTTTTGAACAAAAATATCAAATGTGCCATTGGAGGTTAAGAACGAAGTTGCCGGACCTGGGTCAAAATCCACCGTGCCCTCAAACCCTCCTGTGGCGTAAAGGTTTCCAGATGCATCGAGGACGCTAGAAGAAACTATCTCATCTGATGTCCCTCCAATTGATACTGCCCAATCAAACTCCGCAGTTTGAGCTTGTGCGCTTATTGAAAATAGCCCCACTGCTATTCCCATAAACGTCTTTTTTATATTTAAGTACCTGCTGTTGCTCGTTTGTGTGTGTTTTGTTTTCATACGAAATAGTTTTTATGTTAGGTATGAAACAAATCTATTGACATCGAAGCCATTACGCCAACTGAATTACGTAACTAGAAAATCTGAAGTTGTGAATTTCGCAAGTGAGAATTAGTACTTTTGAGCAAACAAGTTTTTATTGTCAAAGTTGATTTTAGCACGAATGCATGAAGTATTTGATGCATCTGATTCTTTTTTGATGTCAATGAAACAAAATCCATACGAAGCGCGAATGAAAGCTATTAATTCGTAATTTTGTCGCGCGAATTAATGATGAAAAAATATTGAATATGAGTCACGGAATTAAGCCGGGTGTAGCAACTGGAGATCAAGTTCAGCAGATTTTTGCTCATGCAAAAGAGAAGGGATATGCATTGCCTGCAGTTAACGTAACTAGTTCTAGTACAGTGAATGCAGTAATGGAAGCTGCTTCAATGATGAATTCTCCAGTAATTATTCAATTCTCAAATGGAGGCGCTCAGTTTTTTGCTGGAAAAGGACTCATTGATGAAGATTTTAATGCGAGCATAGCAGGTGCAGTTCTTGGTGCAAAACACGTTCATGGTCTTGCAGAAATATATGGTGCAACTGTTATTTTACATACAGATCATGCTGCACGTAAATTGTTGCCTTGGATTGATGGGCTTCTTGATGCAGGGGAGAAATTCTTCGCTGAGACTGGAAAACCATTGTACAGCTCACACATGATTGATCTCTCAGAAGAGCCAATTGAAGAAAATATTGCTACCTGTAAGAAGTACTTGGAGCGTATGAGTAAAATCGGAATGACACTCGAAATTGAATTGGGCATTACTGGTGGAGAAGAGGATGGTGTTGACAATACAGATATTGATAGTTCAAAATTGTATACTCAGCCAGATGAGGTGGCATATGCTTATAGCCAATTGAGTGAAGTGAGTGATCGATTTACAGTTGCTGCTTCATTTGGAAATGTGCATGGCGTCTACAAACCTGGAAATGTAAAGCTCACTCCAAAAATTCTATTGAATTCTCAAAATCATATCCAAGAGAAATATGCTACAGGTGCTAATCCAGTAGATTTTGTTTTTCATGGTGGATCTGGATCAACATTGGAAGAAATTCGCGAGGCAATTGGCTATGGTGTTATCAAGATGAATATTGACACTGATTTACAATTTGCTTTTACAGAGGGTTGCAGAGATTATATTTCTGGTAAACTTGAGTATCTCAAAACACAGATTGGAAACCCAGATGGGGCAGACGAGCCAAACAAGAAATATTACGATCCACGAAAATGGATGCGTGCAGGAGAATTGACATTTATTAAACGTTTGGAAAGAGCATTCTCTGACCTGAATAACGTGAACTCATTATAAAGCATTGCTATTTTACCTCAATTTTGAGGGAATATGCACTTAACAGTAGATACCATGAATTGGTTTAAACGAAGTAAGGAAGGAATTACAACATCCACACACGACAAAAAGGAAACACCTGAAGGCTTGTGGAAGAAATGTTCGAATTGTAAAACGATTTTCTCGTCCGAGGATTTATCAGATAATTTTTATGTCTGCGATCGTTGCAATCACCACGAAAGAATTGGATCAGAACAATATTTTGAAATATTGTTCGATGACGGAAAATTCAAGGAGCTAAACGCAAAGTTGACTTCTGGAGATCCATTGAAATTTGAGGATACCAAAAAATATTCAGAACGAATAAAAGCGTCTCAAAAGAAAACAGGCTTGAAAGATGCAATTCGCACAGCTAAAGGAAAACTGGATGGTGAAGATATCATCATTGCAGCAATGGATTTCTCATTTATTGGCGGATCCATGGGGTCTGTGATGGGGGAGAAGATTGCACGTGCAATTGATGAGGCCATGAAATCGAACTGCCCGTTTATGATTATTTCAAAATCAGGTGGCGCTCGCATGATGGAAGCTGGACTGTCGTTAATGCAAATGGCAAAAGTTTCTGGAAAGCTTGGTCAATTGGCAGAGAAAAAATTGCCTTATATTTCGTTCTTAACGGATCCAACTACTGGTGGTGTGACTGCATCATTTGCAATGCTTGGAGATATCAATATAGCTGAGCCAGATGCCCTAATTGGATTTGCAGGGCCAAGGATTGTTCGAGAGACAATTGGTCGCGATCTTCCTGATGGTTTCCAGCGTTCTGAATTTGTTCTTGAGCATGGATTCTTGGATTATATCGTTGAACGCCCTCAATTAAAAGAAACATTGGCATTATCGCTGAAGTTTTTCAAATCGTAGTTTGACGAAATTTATCGTCTTACTGATTTCCCCTTTTCTCCTAATTGGATGTGCTGAAGATCCCAAGTGTGAATGCTTGGCTGACGAGATTGACTATTTAGAAAAGCTTTATGCCAATGGACAAATCGTTCTAGGTCCAACTATGACGAGTGAGGCATGTAAAAACATCACACTTATAGATTCAGATTCACCAATTGAGAGATGGTTGGATTTCACTTCAAAGATGAAGGGTTGTTCTCGTTTTGCAGAGTATATGAAATGCTCGAAGAGGATTGAAAGACTTTTCCCAAGTAAATTTGATTGAACTCAGTGTCAGAATCCCCCACGATGATAATAGATAAAATCTTCTCCTTCACATTGATTTGATTTCGTCAACGTCCACCAAAAATAAACCCCAAGCTCCAACGTTGGATTGAACTGATAGAGAGACTCGACTGTTGTTGCTATAAAGATCTGCTTTGATTCATAGCGACCATGGCACAACTTCTGAATTTCAAATGAATAAACGGGCAATTTTCGTTTGCCATGATATAGAGTTGAATAGATCGTTGAATCATTCCAACGAAGACAGGTTCTCAGGTATCTGTCATCTCCATTATATGCTTCCATCCTAGATTGAGCTATACCTGCAAAACCAATTAGGTGGAAGCAGAAAATCAGAAGTCCAATTCGTAGCATAATGAGACCATTACAGTTGATTATATCAAGAATACGCGATTTTTGAATTGAATTTGAATAAATAACATTCCTTTAACGTAGTATGGATCATACGTGTATTTCGCAATTCTACTAAGTTGTGTTGACCTTTTGAATAATAACACTATCTTTGCACCGTCTATTAGGGACAGTACATAAAAATCATTAAACAATATTGGAATGTATTTAGATTCAAAAGAAAAAAAAGAGATCTTCAAAAAACATGGAGGATCAGAGGCTAACACTGGTTCATCGGAAGGTCAAATTGCATTGTTCACGTACCGTATTTCACATCTTACAGAGCATTTGAAAAACAATCGTAAGGATTATGGAACGCAAAGAGCATTGCAGCTGTTAGTTGGTAAGCGTAGAAGCTTGCTTGATTATTTGAAAGCAACTGAGATATCTAGATATCGTGCAATTGTGAAAGAACTTGGACTTCGTCGTTAAGATCTATCGCATATAACAGTTTAAAGAGGGGCATTCGAATTACGTTCGACTGCCCTTTTTGGTGTAAGAGTGGGGAAGGAAGTAGATGACCAGACTGCAAGATATTAAGACTGACAGACTGGGTGGAGAAAGATAGGGTTGAGAGATGTTAAGACGATAAATAATAAAACTGAAAAAGAAAATTAGAATAAAAGGCCACAAGATGCGCTTCGCAAAAGATTATAAGTATTAAAGAATGAACTCAACTGAACACAGTCCTTTAATCTTAAAGTCTTTTAATCTTGAAGTCTAATACGAAGCGAAGCAAGTATATAAATACGTAAATAAATAAATATGAACATAGGAATAAAAAAGTCCATCATTACCGGAGGAAAAGAAATCTCCATCGAGACGGGAAAGCTTGCTAAGCAGGCTGACGGATCGGTAGTGTTACGAATGGGCGACACAATGATTCTTGCAACAGTAGTTGCGAATCCAGAAGCACGAGAAGGAGTAGATTTCCTTCCGTTAACAGTAGATTACAAAGAGAAGTTTGCGGCAGACGGTCGTATCCCTGGAGGTTTCTTCAGAAGAGAAGCGCGTCCATCTGAACGTGAGATCCTTGTAATGCGTATCGTAGATAGAGCGTTGCGACCATTATTTCCAAGTGATTATCACTCGGGAATACAGTTGATGATGCAATTGATCGCATATGATGGAGTGAATAGTCCAGATGCACTTGCAGGTTTTGCAGCGTCAGCGGCAATAGCAGTTTCAGATATTCCATTTAATGGACCAATGTCTGAAGTACGTGTAGGTCGAATAGATGGAGAGTTTATCATCAATCCAACATTGGAAGAGATGAAAGCTTCTGATATCGATTGTATGATTGCTGGTACACTTGAAAACATAGTAATGGTTGAAGGTGAGATGCTCGAAATTCAGGAAGCTGAAATGGTAGAGATCATCAAAGTAGCGCATGAATCAATTAAGGAACAATGTCAGTTCCAATTGGATCTTGCTGCTGAATGGCCAAAATCACAACCAAAAAGAACATATTCTCACGAGGATCACGATGATGAGGTTCGCGCGAAAGTGATGGAGTTTGCATACGAAAAATGTGCAGCAGTTGCTCGTCAAGGATTGGCATCAAAAGATAAACGTGCTGAATTATTTGGTGCAGTTAAACAAGAATTAATTGATTCATACTCTGAGGAAGATTTAGCAGTTGAAGGTAAATACCTTTCTGTATACTTCAAAGCAGCAATGAAAAAAGCTGTTCGTGACGTAATGTTGCATGAAGGAATTCGTTTAGATGGTCGTGAGTTCAATGAAATTCGTCCAATCTGGGCAGAAGTTGATTACTTGCCAATGGTTCATGGATCAGCAGTCTTCACACGTGGAGAAACTCAATCCTTAACAACATTGACATTAGGAGGTAAAATGGATGAACAAATGATTGATGATGTTACCTTCAAAGGAACAACACCATTCATGTTGCACTATAACTTCCCACCATTCTCAACTGGTGAAGAGCGTATGATTCGTGGAACATCTCGTCGTGAGATTGGACATGGTAACCTTGCTTTGAGAGCATTGAAACCAGTTCTTCCAGATGATAACTCTTATACAATTCGTTTGGTTTCAGAGATTCTTGAATCGAATGGTTCATCTTCAATGGCGACAGTTTGTGCTGGTACGCTTGCATTGATGGATGGAGGAATCCAATTGAAAGCACCAGTATCAGGTATTGCAATGGGATTAGTTGCAGAAGGTGACAAGTTCGCTGTATTGTCTGATATCCTTGGAGATGAAGATCACCTAGGAGATATGGATTTCAAAATTACTGGAACAGCTGCTGGTATCACTGCATGTCAGATGGATATTAAAGTAGATGGTCTTCCTTATGAAGTATTGACTCAAGCGTTAATGCAAGCAAAAGAAGGACGTTTACATATCCTAGATAAGATTGTTGAAACACTTGCTGAACCAAGAAAAGAGTTGAAACCACAAACTCCACGTATCGAAGCATTAACAGTGCCGAATGATATGATTGGAGCGATTATCGGACCTGGAGGGAAGATCATCCAGCAAATGCAAAAAGACACGAACACCAACATTACAATTGAAGAATTGGAAACTGGTGAAGGTCGTGTTCAAATCATGTCTAACAATGCAGACGATATGGCAGCAGCAATTGCAGGGATCAAATTAATCGCATTCCCACCACAAGTGGATGAAGGTGCAGAATACGAAGGAAAGATCAAATCACTTCAAGCATATGGAGTATTTGTTGAAATCGTTCCTGGAACTGATGGATTGATTCATATTTCTGAATTTGCTCACGAACGCATCACGAAGATGGAAGACGTGTGTAAAGAAGGAGATGTTGTGAAATTCAAAGTGGTTGGTAAAGATCCAAAAACACGAAAGTGGAAACTTTCTCGTAAGGCATTGTTGCCAAAGCCAGAGCGTGCTGAAGCATCAGCTGAATAGAAGTTACTTCTCACAAATACTAAAGCGTCCTGATGTAAGATTAGGGCGCTTTTTTTATGGAAGATTGATTAAATTGTAATTTAGTGGCATGCGATTTGATTTTCATTTAATATGGATTGAGCAATCATTCTCAAATTAAAAACAATACCTATGACTCTCAAGAAAACTGGTCTTTTTATTTTTTTTCTAACGGCATTCTTTCATTTTGGAAATACTCAGGTATCCATTGCCTATGTTAGTTTGGAAGAACTTATCAACTCACATCCCAGCTCTGCTGCCTTGAATGTTGCTCTAGAAGAGTTTCAGGAAGGTTTGGAGGATAGTATTAGAGTTAAGGAAGCTTATACGCAAAGTTTATACAAGGATTATTTGCAGAAACAGGAAAATGGAGCAAGTGAGGAAGTTCTGAAACCCTTAGAAGCAGAAATAGTGAAATTGGACGAAGAAACGAATAGCTATACAAATCAGGCCCAGAAGGATTTAGAGATGAAACGTCAAGAATTGTATGTCCCAATCTTAGATGATATTACGAATAGTCTGGAAATAATTGCTGCAAAGTATAAGTTAAACTGTATTGTCCAGCCAACGAATCTGGATAACGTTTCCTTTGTTCTCCATGCGCCACCTGGTACAGAGCTTACAAACGAACTTCGTAGAGAATTGGGAGACTCGACAGGTCCTCAGCCTTCAGATGCTTCCACTTTTAAACTAACTCCGGCAGAAGTGAGTATAGGGTATACAAATATTGAATTGATTTTAGCAGCTATGCCGGCCAGATCAGCTGTAGATGCTGACGTACAAAAATATTACGCAACACTTATGAAAGACTACGAAGCTTATCAGGAAAGTGCCAAAGTTAGCTACAACAATTATCAGAGCGAGAAGGATTCTGGAACGCTTTCAGAGGCAAGTTTGAAGGAATTGGAATCTGAGCTTATGTCCATGAATGATACGTTAAATGCAAAGGGAGCTGAAATGGAAGAGAAGGCGCTGGCAAGAAAAAATGAATTATTGACACCAGTTCTTAATAAATTACTCGCAGCGATTAGTAAAGTTGCAGACGAGAATGGATTCACTTATATTCTGAATCAAACTGTCAGTTCTGGTGTATCAACAATCACATATGGCCCAGAGAAATGTGATATTACGATGGCTTTGTGTGATGTATTAGGTATTTATGTAGGTGATGATATGAAATCAACGATTGAGGTTAAAAAGAATCTCAACGTGGGGTATGTAAATGTCGAACTGGTTCTTGGACAAATGAAAGAAGTGAATGAGGTGAAAGTTGAACTTGGAGTCTATGAGGCTAGCTTGAAAGATCATATTGTATTGGCTCAGAATAGTGGAGCTTCTGAAGATTTGATCCAAAAATTGATCAATGAGGCTGAAACTAAACTTAATTCGAGACAAAGTGAACTCATGGAGCCAATAATGATCCAGATTCAGACTAGGATTGATGAATTAGCTGTAGAGCTTGAATATGATTACATTCTCAACGAAACAGCAATGAATATTTTACATACTGATCCTGCGTTTACATTGACTGATAAGTTAATGAAGAAGGTAGGAATTGTTCTCTAGAGTATTCGAATAATCTCTTAAACAAAAGCGCCCTGATGTTTTCATCAGGGCGCTTTTTAGTGTACGAATCAGTATCGACCAATCAGATCAATAAAGCGTTTATTTAATTACTATTCGGCGAGTAATTTTCTCATTGCCACTTACAACAGTCATAAGATAAATACCACTTGGCACATACGAAATGTCGATTCGATCTCCATTTTCCAATGCACTCGTGTAGATTACTTTACCTGTAATATCTAGAACCATTGCATCAACAGTTTCAAATGTTGTTTTAATTGTAAAAATCCCTTCATTTGGATTTGGATAAATCATGAACTCATTCTCAGCAAGCATAGATTGCTCTTGTGCTAATTTTTCTTCTTCAGCGGCCGCGGCAACTGCAGCAGCATTTGCTTCTTCACTTTCAGTAGATTCATCAATTACCGGGCGACAAGTACCTTCTGTAGTCATTTTGACGTCAACCAGTGTTAATGGAAGTGTTTCACCAAATGACATATTAACTGTACTGTATATTGCGTCATCAACTGAAGTACTTTCTCTCAAGTTCGAAGTTGAAATCTGCAATTTTGTCCAATAACATGCATCCAATGCGTGTTTCCCGTATGTATGGACCATTCCAGAAACTCCTGGCCCGTTTTCAGAATAAACGGATCCATAAACCATGCTGTATGTCTCTCCATGAATGAATCGTTGGTAATCTGCCAGACGATAGTGCTCACCATTTCGATACCCTTCAATTACTTCTCCACGCAGATCTAAACGCACATAGTAATTTTGAAAATCAGGGTTATTCATCGATGGATTATTATTTCCCATCATTGATAAATGAATCTCATCATCAACTAATTCTAGATTTTGGTAGTGAAAGGAACCGTCAAATTGATCAAATTGCTTTGCCCAAAGTGGAACACCTTCATCACCTGAAATTTCCATGATAAAAGA
>JBLHON010000027.1:0-20655 GCA_047621865.1 Crocinitomicaceae bacterium
TGCTACCGTTTGAGCCGTGTTCATCAATTGGGTTGTTTTGTCTGGACAGATCTTATAGATCTGGGTAAAGTAGACCATATCATAATCTGTGAAAATTGATCTGTCCCCTAATTCTGCATTAATCATTGGCACAGAATTTCCAGTCACCCAATCTCCTGCCGTCCATCCAGTAATCCCATTAAACTCGTCAAGTCCATTCCATTCGTCATATTCGATCATCAATACCACTACCTGATTCGTTCCTGAAGGACCATAGCTTTCGTTGAGGCTATCCAGTCTACCCACATTGTGATATGCCCAACAGGTTGGACAATGACAGGCGAAAAACTCAACAAAAACAGCTTTCCCCTCACTTAAATAATCATACAAATGATGCGTGTTTCCGTCAATATCAGTTAAGGTAAAATCTGGCGCGATTGATCCATTAGCAAGTTGAGCACTCGCCGAAAATGTTATTCCGAAACCTATTAGAAGTGATGCAATTAAATTTTTCATACAACGTTTACTATTATCACAAAAGCGGGTTATTGAATTCTCCCTATCCAACAACGACGAGCCCTTTTTATTATTGCGATACTAAAAATACGACAATAGATTGGAGCATTCCAAATAGTCTTCAATCCTACATCTTTCGAAGCACTTATATGAACGTTTTCATTCCGTTCTTGTAGTATACTATGTTCTACGAACAAATTGATTTGCATCGTAAAGCCCATGCCTATGAAAAACTTCTACCTGAAATCAAGTCTCTTGGTGACATTTGCCATTCTGTCAACACTCAATCTCTCTGCTCAAGTTTTAGAGAAACCTGAAGACCCATCCAAAGCGTTTCCAACAATTATGGTCAAAGATTATGAGAGTGAAGAGTCGTCTCCGCTTAAAATGGCCTCTCTATCCATAGACGTTACTATTATAGGTATGATTGCAACCACCACAATGCAAATGACCTTTCAGAATGATTCAAGTAGAATCCTTGAGGGTGAATTCTATTTCCCACTGGATGAAGGACAAACAATTTCTCGCTTTGCATTGGATGTGAACGGAAAACTACGTGAAGGGGTTGTCGTTGAAAAGGCGAAAGGCCAGAGCATCTTTGAAAACACAATTCGCCGTCAAATTGATCCAGGATTACTTGAATGGACAAAAGGCAACAATTTTAAAGCACGCATTTATCCGATTCCAGCAAACGGGACAAAAACACTACTCATTGCCTATGAACAAGAGTTGACGTTTATGGACGGACACCCACTTTATCTACTTCCCTTAAAATTTCAAGAGGTCATCGAAAAATTCAACCTCAAGCTGCAGGTTCATCATCAAGACATTGCCCCAACGCTAGACAGTGAAAAAATCCCGAACCTCATCTTTATTAAGTCGGGAAACGGGTATGAAGCAGAAGTGGCACACTCGAACGTTTTTGCCAACAAAACGATACGAATTATCGTTCCACAAGAGGATTACATCGAAACAATTTATATTGAAAAAGACCCGAATGGAGAGACCTATTTCTTCGTTAATCTTGGGCTTAGGACGTTTGAAATTCCAGGTTTCGAAGTGGAGAAAATCTCCATCGTTTGGGATGCCTCTTCTTCATCTAAGGAGCGAAATTTCGAAAACGAGTTTGCCCTATTAGATGATTATTTTAAACACTTTGGCTCTGTTGAAGTCGAGCTGATTGTTTTCAGCAATGCCATTCATTCAGACCCCACCACACTCAAAGTCAAGAAGGGAAATTGGAGCAAATTGAAAGAGAAACTACTAACAATTCAGTACGATGGTGGAACACAGTTGGGGGTATTAAATCTACAAAAAGAGGTAGATCAAATCTTGCTATTCACAGATGGAATCTCAAATTTTGGTGAGCAGGCAATAAAATTTGGAACCACACCCATTATCTGTATCAACTCAAAACTGCCAGCAGAGCATGCCTACTTAAATCATCTGGGAGATTGCACTGGCGGCAGGTATATTAACCTAAATCAGGTTGATAAAGAGGAGGCTCTCAGCATGTTGATTGAACAACCACTTCGTTTTCTATCCGCAGAATACATAACTGACGAAATTGATGATGTGACCCCTTCAACTGGAATAAATAGTGGGGAAACCTTTTCGTTTGCTGGTCGATTAAGAAGTGACAAGACTCGTGTTAAACTACATTTTGGTTTTAATGCTGAAATAAAGGAAACCCTTGAAATCGATCTAAATTCGACAGACAGCAGTGATTATTCAGGCTTTATTCGGCGCATGTGGGCTCAGAAAAAACTGGAGGAATTGGATGCAGATTACGTGCAGAACAAAGAGGAAATAATTACTCTTGCCAAAACACATTCCATCGTAACTCGTGGAACATCACTCATTGTTCTTGATCGCATTGAAGATTATCTCATCAATGATATTACTCCCCCACCTGGTTTAATTGAGGAGTTCAAGGAGGATTATGAAGACTTTATAGAGGGCAAGGAGCAAGAAATTGAAGAGAAGGTGAGTACTCTGGAGGCGACTGTGAAAAAGTTCGAGCAACGAAAAGAATGGTGGAATAAGAAGTTCACAGATTATGACAGCCTTCTTCTATTAAAAAGCACGATGGAAAAGGCGTTAAAAACGATCAACACAGATTGTCGTCTATGGCAAAAAGAATACGCATCCATGGATCATAAGATAACACGACTAATGAACAAGATGCACGGTCAAGTTCTCGAATGGGAGCAAATGCAATCAGATTTCGATACCACCAAGGCTGAGTGGTCAAAGCCAGTGAACAGATATACTAAATTGACCAATAAGGGTCTTCAAACGCACTATGTAAAAGAGAATTCCATCATCTTAGATTCATTATTTAAGGATTGGCGGAAAGATTTTCCCATACAAAACAGAACCCTTGGGGACAGTATCGAACGCTTCCATAAGCTGATTGTGAATATGGAGGAAGCGATGAATAGAATTGATGAGGATCACAAAAAGTGGCTTGCTGATTTTGACGGTTTTGAAAATGAAATTGGAACGCTCAAAGAGGCAGATAGCTGCAATCTCTATAGTTGGACAGAGCTCGAAGAACGAATATCTCATAAAACAGCAAATTGGTTGCGGGACATTGGCTATTACCGAGCTCAAGGGGAGAATGGCCTAAACTATAATTATGTAAAACACAGGAAGAAGACATTGTTAAAAACCCACCAAGACTGGGAAGAAACGATCACACTGGAAAGCCAATGGATGCAGGACACGATTGCTGCCAATATAGTAGACTGCCCAATTCCTCCTGGGTTTTATGACCTAAAGGTAACCAAAGATGAACTCAAGGCATTTGCTGATTATGAACAAGCTTACAATGCTTACAACAACGAGTCAGAAATGAATTCTAGGCTAAGCAGACTCACTGATCTGATGAGCAAAGATGCTGGAAGAACCAGTGGCTCGCCGATTAAACTAAAAGCCTGGGACCCTGACATGCCTTATTTAACAGCAATAAAAGCAGCGTCGAAGAAGGAGCGTTATCAAACATATCTAATTCAAAAGAAGGAATATGGGGCAACACCATCCTTCTATGTAGATGTAGCAGACTATTTTAAGAAAGAGCAAGAACATCAACTCGCATTAAGGGTCATTTCGAATATCGCAGAATTAGAGACCCAGAACCATGAGTTATTGCGCCTTTTAGGGTTCAAATTAAAAGATTACACAGAGTTTGATCTCGCGATTCCCATTTTTAACGAGCTGAAAGAAATGCGTAGTGAAGAGCCTCAGTCGTTCAGAGATTTGGCGCTGATCTATGCTGCAGACCAGCAATACCAGAAAGCCATTCACGAATTTTATCAAGTCGCAACAAGGACATGGAGTCGCTTTGCTGACATTGAAATAATCGCTTTAAACGAAATGAATGTAGCAATTTTTGAAGCTGAACAGGCAGGAATAAAGCTGAACCTATCTGAAATTGATCCACGCTTAATTAAAAATATGCCTGTCAAACTTCGTGTTATTCTTGACTGGAATGCAGATAATACTGACATGGATCTCTGGGTGGAAGAACCTGCTGGAGAAATCTGTAAATACAGCCACAACAGAACAGAAACTGGAGGTAGAATGTCACGAGATTTCACAGCTGGCTATGGTCCTGAGGAATATCAAATTAAGCGGGCATTGCCTGGCACATATGTCGTGAAAGCAAATTTTTACGGCTCGTCAAGGCAAAAAATATCTGGTCCTATTACAGTGCATCTTCAACTGTTTTTCGACTATGGAACCGCAAACGAGAAAATGGAAGAGATCACTGTTCGATTATCGGATGCAAGTGAAGTGATCGAAATTGGGCAATTCATTGTGGATTAGGATTATCCGAGTACCACTTAATTGAGAAGGTTAAAAAACGCAGATGACAAGCCGATGCGCTAGCATCAAGATCTTACAACTAAATGAACGCTTTCTCCGGCGGCCGTAGCCTCTGGCGAAGGACTCAGCGAAGGAGCATTGAAGGAGGGAGTAGATATTAAGGTTGGATGAAGACAAAAACAACATTAAGGAGTACGATTAAATGGATCATATAAATCAGCGTTATCAGCGTGCCCCTTAATTAAGAAAGTTCAGAACGCTGATGACGCAGATCACGCAGATAAAAAATGATTGAAGTAGAGAGTGGATGCTAGAATTGGATGAAGACAAAAACGACATTAAGGAGTACGATTAAATGGATCATATAAATCAGTGTGATCAGTGTGATCAGTGTGCCCCTTAATTAAGAAAGTTCAGAACGCTGATGACGCAGATAACGCAGATAAAAAATGATTGAAGTAGAGAGTGGATGCTAGAATTGGATGAAGACAAAAACGACATTAAGGAGTACGATTAAATGGATCATATAAATCAGTGTGATCAGTGTGCTCCTTAATTAAGAAAGTTCAGAACGCTGATGACGCAGATCACGCAGATAAAAAATGATTGAAGTAGAGAGTGGATGCTAGAATTGGATGAAGACAAAAACAACATTAAGGAGTACGATTAAATGGATCATATAAATCAGCGTTATCAGCGTGCTCCTTAATTAAGAAAGTTCAGAACGCTGATGACGCAGATCACGCAGATGGCACAGAAAATAAATTTACAATTCGATCTCTGGAACGCAAGGAAACGTACGTTTATAATATATTTCTTACTGATGGCATTGAAAAACTGCTCGATATGAGCAAAGCACATGGCATATATGAAATCGAGCTGTATGGTGATGGAGGATCAGGGAAAATGATTCTCGAAATTAAGAAGTAAAAGTCGAGCACTGTTTAAATAATTCTGAACCAAAAACGGTATCTTGAGAAAAATTTATTCTTCATGTTCAAAAATATACTTCTTGCGACTGTAATTATAATCTCGTTCAACTCAGCCACTATAGCTCAGCAGGACAAATGCGACATACTCATGTATGAATTCATGGGGAACGGAATGACCAACAATGAATTGATTACTTCAAACCTTAAAGTCTTGCTAGAGTGTGGTGATTACAATGCAATGACCAAAAGCTATTTTAGCGCAGGCCATCGGGTATTTGATGTGATGTCTAAGGACATTTCCCGCTTTCTAGGTGATGTTAGCTACTCAGTTTTACTTGAGCATATTGACACCCTCCTAATGGATGATGTGTTCCTAGAAGAAATGTGGTACATCACTGAAATGGATCGTATTACTGAGGAGCCTAGCACCCTTGAGGTATTCGAGGCTAACGAGAAATTCTTTAGACTAATCGAGCCCAACGAAGTTGTTTTTGAAGAGATTCGAACTTATTTTAAAGAGCTTGGTCCAACAGAAATGAATATGCGTGCATCAATCCGTGCATTTTATACCGAGAAAGTCAATGCCGAAGCTGCAGCAGAAAAGGAACCTGAACGAAAGAAAGTTAAATGGTATCCTTATCAAGCCTTGAATGACATAGATACAGCTACTGCTGGGGTTAACTATACAGATTTGTTTGTTGCTGTTTATTTTACGGATAAGTCGGACGAAAAATCACGAGAAATGGAAACGGAAGTTCTCAGCGATCAGGAGGTTACTATTGGACTTGGGGTAAAGTGTATCGAGTATCAGGCATTTTGTGACGATCCTACTGTTCTAAGTGCTGCCGATCAGAAAAAATTCGCTGCCTACTTTGGAAAACCCGTGAAAACCGTGGGGCAAAAAAACACGCTTTACCGAGAAAAATTAGTCAATGGTTCTGGGTCGCCAACATTTGTGATTCTAAGTGGTGGTGGAAACGTTGTTGGCTCAACAGGTTTCATGTCATCTCCCGTTGAGTTTCGTAAATTTTTAAAGAGCTGTACTGGATATTAGATGCTGATTCACTCGTGAGCAATCACAACTGCCCATCAGAATGATAAAGCCCCTTCTTGAAAACGCGCACATGCAATAGGATACCATCCTTATCGTATTCATACTGCTTGCCATTCCAAAACACCCTTTCTTGAAACTCTCCATCTAGGTAAATTTCATCGTCTTTATTGTACAGTTTTAAGTAACCACTTCTTTTAATGGTTGTTCCCTTACAATGAACTTTATGCGTTTTCACTCGTTGTAATGAATCTTCAATCCATTGAAATTCTTCGATTTTTCCCTTACTACTAGCAAGCGAGTCAACCACTGATTCAGAAAGTGTAAAATGTCTATAATAGCCTCTGCTGTTCACATTAGGATTCACGATTGTGAGCGTGTCGTCAGATTTCAAGTATTCAATATCCGGGTCAATGACAGCGTGAATTACATTCTCTGATCTGTCCTTTACTACATTACAGGAATCGCGATAATAGCTCAATGATAATTTCTCTCGACCTTGAGAGTCATTAACAATCACATACTCTAGACAGCCAGATTCGAAATAATAAAGCAAGGAGTCATTTCCTACTCCATTATGGTCTGTAGACCTATACTGCAACCGCCCACTTTCAAAATACCTCAGTAATTCCCCTCCGTATCTGTTCTTTGTGAAAGTACCTTGTTCCTTTAGGTTTCCATTCTGATAATATTTACGATACTCTCCACTTGGTCGATTATTTGCATACTCTCCTACAAGCTTTGGTGTCTTTCCATCTATGTGATATTTAATCCATAAACCAGCTTTTCTGTTATCCAGATACGGGCCTTCTTCAACTTTGCCTTCCAATGGATATCCTTCTGAAGGTCTATCACTTCCGTAGTAAATCCAATAACCCTGCTTTCTATCTTGATCATCTGTTTGGTTGAGTGTATCAACCTGACCAATGCATGTCAAGCCGAATCCAACAATCATACAGAGCAGTAGTAATTTCATTGTCCAGAAGATACAGCTTTATTTTGGGATATAGATATCCAAGGACAGGTACAAAGCAAAAAGCCCCTCCAAAAATGAAGAGGCCTTTTCACAAATTATTTACTGTTTATCGTTTTACGATCTTAACTTGTTCTAGTCCATTTTTATGCTGAACCTGCAGATAATACATTCCTGCACTTAATTCAGATAGGTCAGCAACCTTTGCATTTAGATCCAATTGAATCACAATCGCGCCTTCAAAATCTGTTATGAATAATGCTTCAAGCTCACCATAGAGCTCAAGTCCTTTAAGGATTACTGTTCCAGAAGTTGGATTTGGATGGACTAGAATCGTGTTTTCTTCCAACTCGTCTATTCCTGTATAAGAAACTGTTAGATCAATTGTGATTGTACTGTCACAACCAGCTGCATTCGAAATTGTATCCATATAGATTCCTGAAGTCGTGTAGGTCGCTCCACTAGGTGACGTATACGTATCCAATACTGATTCAGTGATCGATGATGATGTTGAAACATTAATAGTCAGATCGAGAGTTACTGTACTGTCACAGCCGTTTGCACCCATAAACACAGAAGGATAGATCCCTGTGGTTGTGTACACAGTTGAATCAGGACTTGTATAGCTATCACACGCAACTTCTGTAAGTGTTGTCGAATATGAAGTGTTGACAGTTAAATCAATTGAAATCACACTATCACAACCAGCTGCATTTGGAATTGTATCCGAATAGATGCCACCAGATGTATAGGTAGCATTCCCACTTGGTACAGTGTAAGTGTCACAAACTATTTCAGTGATTGCTGATGCACTTGAGTTCACGGTTAAATCAATTGTTATCACACTATCGCAACCAGCAGCATTCGGAATTGTATCCGAATAGATTCCACCAGATGTATAGGTAGCATTCCCACTTGGTACAGTGTAAGTGTCACAAACTATTTCAGTGATTGCTGATGCACTTGAGTTCACGGTTAAATCAATTGTTATTATACTATCACATCCACCTGCGTTCGGAATTGTATCTGAGTACAATCCAGTTGTTGTGTAGGTAGCATTTCCACTAGGTACTGTATATGAACTGCAAACTGCTGGAGAGATTAGAGATGAAGTACCACATGTATTATAGATGTCTATATCGTCAAACAAAAAGCCATCGTTTCCACCAGCAAAGTAGTAGTTATCATATTGCTGAAATTTGATTATGTACGTAGAAGTGAATGTCAAACCATGCACTGAATTGATGCTGTCGAGGCTCATATCAAAATGGTTCCAAGTTAAGTCAGCATAGCTTGCTCCTGGCAAGTCGAGTACCTTAACAAAGGTAACTCCAGCATCATCTGAAACATAAACGCCGTCTTGAGCTTCAGTTTCATCATTCCACTCTGCCCACCATAGGCCGATTCGCAAATTACTACCACCATTTAGATCAAGGTGAAGTTTAGCTTCATTTAGATTATAGGTTCCACCTGGTGTTCCGTTATCCATCCCCAAAAAATAGGTTCCACTATGTGACAAGGCAACCTCAGCACCAAACGTTAATACTCCTGTTGTAATAACAGCGATTTGACCCGTAGGTTGACTGCTAGTGCCTGTCCATGCTGCGTCCATTACTCCTGTTTCAAATCCAGTAGAATAGGGTGCTGTAGCGTATACTTGGGCAGATAGACTAAACGTTCCTAAAACTAAGATTAGAGAACAAGCCCATTGGATTAAATTCGATTTTAAGTTGTGCTTTTTCATTCGTAGGGTGTGAATTAATTATCAGATTAGTAGCAAAGATAACTCTTTTCAAAAAAATGAATCCTGAATGATGACTCATTCATCTCAATTAATTTTTGAACCTTTGGCAATCATGTCAGAACCTCGAAAATTTCTTGTGATTGGTGCTGGTCTAGCTGGACTGAGCGTTGCGATTCAACTGCTTCGAAAAGGAGCGCGCGTAACTGTACTAGACAATCAGGTGAACTTTAGCTCAATCGTTGCTGCTGGAATGATTAATCCAATCGTTTTTCGAAGAATGACCAAAGGTTGGCGGGTAGATGAATTCGTGCCAGCTTGTAACGAATTTTATTCTTCTATAGAAACTGAAACGGGCACTGATTTTTTCAGAAACATCACCATCAGACGGATGTTTTCTAGTGAATTCGAGCGTGAACTTTGGCTCAAAAAGCAAGAACTAGAAACGTTTAAGGACTATTTAACGCCACTTGAAGCATCTGATGATAAGTATGATCGTGCAATCAATCCTTTTGGTTCAGGAAGAGTTAAAAACTCCTCTGCCGTCATTGCTGAAACGTTTATAGCTGCAAGCAAGCAACTTATATCAGAACACAAACTTGGAACACTCCTTCATGCCACATACTCGGCAGAAGATATGAATCAGACGACCTATAAAGGCACTTTTTATGATGACATTGTCTTTTGCGAAGGTTATTTAGGCATTCACAATCCGTTATTTACTGGTACAAATCTCGAAGCTACAAAAGGAGAAACATTGGTCGTTCGATCTGAGAATTTACCCGAAGATGAGTCTTTGAATCGCAAGTGTTTCAACCTGCCAATGGGAGATCATCGTTTCAAAATTGGATCAACAATTGATTGGAATAATTCGACAACAAATATCACTGAAGAAGGCAGAAACGAAATCCTTGAAAAGTTTAGCTTTCTCACTGACGAGCCTATAGAAGTGCTTGATCAAAAGGCTGGAGTGCGTCCAACAACCAAGGATAGGCGTCCCATTATTGGTTCACATTCTGAACTTTCAAACTATCACATTTTCAATGGGCTGGGCGCTAAAGGTTACCTACTTGCGCCCTTACTTTCCTATGAGTTTGCATGTTATTTAATTGATGGTAGAGAGCTTGATCCAGAAGTTCTTCTTTCGCGTTTCTACCCGGGCAGATAATTTGTACCTTTGTATTAAACAAAATAAAAGGACATTATGTACCCACCAGAATTAGTACAACCAATGAAGGAAGATCTCACAAGTGCTGGATTCAGCCAGTTGGTGACACCTTCAGAAGTTGATGAGACAATAAAATCTACAGATGGAACGCTACTTTTAGTAGTGAATTCTGTTTGCGGATGTGCAGCAGGAAATATGCGTCCAGGAGTTAAGCTTTCGTTGGATAATACAAACGTACCAAC
This sequence comes from Crocinitomicaceae bacterium, assembly GCA_047621865.1. Classification (GTDB taxonomy): domain Bacteria; phylum Bacteroidota; class Bacteroidia; order Flavobacteriales_D; family Crocinitomicaceae; genus UBA4466. The sequence goes on from JBLHON010000027.1 coordinate 10,434, forward strand.
AGCATTATCTACTGTCTTCGCAGGCGTAGATGGAGAAGCTACTGCTCAAGCACGCAAGCATTTTCTTCCATACCCTCCATCTTCACCTTCCATTGCATTATTCAAAGATGGTAAGTTGGTTCACTTTCTTGAAAGACATCATATTGAAGGAGGAACAGCACAGATGATTGCGGAGAATTTGAAAGAAGCTTACAAGGAATACTGTTCGTAAAATCTAATTTTCACAAAATTAAAAAGTGACCTTTTGGGTCACTTTTTTTGGTTTAGGTTACCTCTTAAGGCTTCTTAAATCTCTTAGTTCGCTTTGATTAAATCATCCACCATTGCTGTCCATTTGTGGTCTTTTTCAGTGATAGCACCTCCAGCATCGTGTGTTGAAATAGTCAGTCTGAGTTTTCTCCATGCATACATTTCGACATCTGCATGGTGTCCTACCTCATCAGACATTATTGCGACTTTTAGCACGAAACTAGCGGCTTCCGTCTGATTCGTAAAGGTCATTTCCCTCACTAACTTTCCATCTATTGTATTCCACGAACCCAATTCCATTGATCTTAATTTAATCTCTGAATAAACGCTTTAAAAGAACGTTGTTTATTTTTCACGATGTTCAAATCTTATTCCACCTACTTTCAAAAACTGCGTCATGTCGCACGTAAGTTTCATAGAATCCAATCCAGTCATAAACTCAGTGTCTTTCTTCTCGTACAGAAGACTGCTCAAATTGTAAATTGAGTACTCATCAAACTCTTTTTCCAATCCTTCTCTCTCTTTATCAAAATGAAGAATACTTGCTACATCCAGCCCATTGTGCTCAAAATGATATGTAATCCCTTCAGTGATTGGGTAGATACCAAGGTTGATTGGAAACTCTGGATTATAGTCAAACTTCTTGCTGTTTATCTCAATCCATGTTTCATCATCATCTGCCAATTCAGAGAGTACCAATTCAGTTCCTCCATTTCTTTCCATAGCAACGAGAACATAGAATTTATCATTGATTACTGAAACCAAACCAGTCTCAAGTGTACGACGATCTTCAGGCAAGTAGTACTTCCCAACTGGTCCAAAACCTATGTCAACAACTTGAATTAAGTTTTTTGGAGCATTTAAAAAGATGTCCTCTTCCAATTCACCTTTAGCGCTAAAGCCACGAACAATCCATCCATCAATATCCGTTTTAACCTCGCGCCATGCAAAATAAGCCAACTCGTCTTTAAATCCAGCATACTGCCATTGTCCTGCTTTTCCATCGCTAATCTTGTCTCTATGAACATATCCTAATTGAATTGGATAAACAGCGAAATTGTGATGCGTAATAAACGTCGCGTACTCATACGTTTCCTTCTCCTTCTTATCGTAGTATCTGTAATGACTTACTAAGGCTTTATCTGTTACAGCACAATTTAGAAGTTCAAATTTGTTGTAGTCATATTCAACACCTAATCGCTTGAGCTTAATCCCAATATCTGCAATATCTAATTTGACTCCTCCTCCAAAATTAATCTGATTAAAGCTCTGTTTCCCGTTATTTTGCAAATCCAAAAAGTCTAGAAAATAGACGTGTCGGGCATTTTCGCTGGAAAGATAAAATGGCTCACGTGTTTTTGGATTAAACTTCTGGTCCCACATTCCCTCCTCTTTGTCAGCAATCAGGGTTAGGTTTATTTGCTGCATGAATTCTTTATGCGACCTGCTCATTAGTAAACCTCCGTTTCCTCTCCACTCAATCAAATTGTAGTGTGGATGATCCTTAACGGGTATTGAAAAATCTTGGGAGATCCCCTGAAAAGTAAGTAGGGAAACGACAATAATTAAAATCTTGTTCATAGTTTTATAGTTGTATTGCGTCGAAGATACAATGACCGAGCCAAAAACCAGAAAGAAGTTTTCAACAGGCAATCGACTTTAATAAACGATTAACGCTTTTGCTATCTCTCCTTTTAGGGTCAATTAGAACTTCTGACAGGCTGATTTACACTGTATTACTGGAATGATCCTGAGCAAGGGTCCTGAAATAATTTGCTCTTAGGAAAATTTACTTTTCCCACGATTCTTTAAGCTCAATGATTGCCTCGTACAGTACTTGGAAGCTATCAATCACGAAGTATTTGTTTTGCAATTTGTCCGTTTCAAATGATGTGTGCAAAACCTCTTCTAAATTGAATGGTACACGAATCGTCTCCTTGGCTAATGACGAAATTGATTCACCATACGAGGAAGCAATTCCAGCGCCATAAACTTTGGGTCCATCCTGTTCAATCAATCCAAATTCAATGGTAAACCAATAGAGACGTTGCAACATGAGCAAACGTTCTTCATTCGCTAAATTCGCCTTTCCGAGTTTTCCAAATTCATGAATGAAATCTGAAAAAATCTGATTCGATAATAAGGGGATATGACCAAAAACATCGTGAAACATATCTGGTTCCTCGAGGTAATCTAGCTGACTCATTGAGCGCAACCAAGTGGAAGAACAAAACTTCTTTTGTGCCAATAACTCAAAAAACTCATCCACAGGAATCAGCCCAGGCACGCAATAGATCGTCCATCCAGTGTGATTTAAAAACCATACGTCCAACTGCGTGAATTCTGCAATTCTTTCTGCACTCAATGCAGGATACATATTATCCAGGGCAGTCAAATACTCCTTGCACGACTTATCCTCAAGGTTAATAACCTGTCGTTCAAAAAGTCGTTTCCAAACATCAAAATCTTCCTGTTTATATTGATCAAATTCTTGTCTCATTGGGTTGTTCTCTCGAGAATAAGTTGCAAAACAGATGCAAGGATATCAATTATCATGGAAAGATTGACACATCTATGAAATGATTCTTATCTTGACCGAAAGCTTATTAATGATTCTATCAACCCGTTTTCGTCCAATTATATTCTCGCTAATTTCCTTTTTGACTCTCTTTGCATTTACGTCTAAGGCTCAGAATCGAGATTCATTGCGCTCATTAATCCAGGATCGTTTCCCGGCAAATTTAACCTTGGCAGTTGAATACTCAGAGCGGGACTTTCTATTCGAACCATATGAAGAAAAGACGGTTGATGTACTGAGCATGGAAAGGCTAGTTGCGCTGAAAGATTCTTTTAAGCTGACAGGGGAAATCAACTATATGGTGCGAATTGGGAACTTATACAAACGATTAAATTATGCCCAAACAGGTTATGAGTGGTTGTATAAAGCATTGGATCAATATTATGTTGCACTGGAAGAGAACCCTAATTCCGTTGAACTTCTTACTGAGGTAATTGACCTTCATTTGGCACTGAATCAACAAGATTATGCCATTGAAAAGACAGAACTCTTGCTTGAAATTAATCCAGATGATGCAAAACTCGTTGTTTCAAATATTGCGTTACACCTATTTTCCGACAATCCAGATGAAGCTGTGAGTATCGCTAACGCGGCAGCAAAAAAGTTCCCTGATCATCCTGCTGTGGTCTTCATGCAAACAATGACCTTGGTGCAACGGGAAATTCAGCTCTTGTCGAGTATTGGAGGAATTGAAGAAGCACAAAAAATGTGGAAACGTTTTACGCTAGATTTAACGCATTTAGAAGAAGCCCGAACTAACTATCCTGAGAAGGTTGACCTTCAGGTAGCTATATTGTCGAGTGAACTACTTGTCTTTTTCTATGGCAAAATAATCCCTGCTTTTTTCGGTGGTGATATTGGCAGTGCAGGCTATAAGTTTCCGCTAGATGATGCTGATAAAGTGAAGTTGAACTTCCTTGAAGATGAATTCACTGCACTACTGAAGCACAAAACGTTTCACAACAAATACTCGCTGTATTATTCTCTCGGCATAATTAAGATTCTCAACTCTAAGTACAAAAAATCAATTCCCTATTTTGAAAGTGCAATTCGTGAAAAAAAGCCAATGTATAGAGGCGCTCACAATCACGCAAGCTCAAGTTTTAATAACATCTTCGCGGCGTATGCGTTTATGGGTAAGAAGGATAAGGCGCGCGTCTCAGCACAAGCGAAAATTGATGAAAGACCAGCAGGTGATCCTGTAGCAAGTCATTATTTTGAGCTCGCACAATTAAAAATAGGTGTGGAAGAATTCGACGAAGCTAAGAAGCTGCTCCAAGAAACACTTGCAATAGATTCAACCTCCATCAATGCTTATGTTTCTCTTGCCAATATCTATCTCATTGAAGGAAATTTGGAATTGACAGAAGAACAAATGGATCTGGCCCAAGCTCGCAGTTCTAACAATCCTGAGGTGTATAAAACGGCCATAACCTACTACGTGTATAAAGGCGAATTTACCGCGGCACAAGAGCTTCTTCAGGGAATCCTTGACTATGATCCAACGGACGATTTTGGACTTAGGATGAAATGGATTCTTGATAATATGGAGGTGATAGAAAGGTAACTTTAATCATTGATTTTTGGGTCTTGTAAGTATGAGTTGAGTGTTCTAACGGACAGCCAAAAGTGTAAATCTTGCGTCTTAAATGTGCACTAAAATCACCTGAAAGCATCCTTCACTTAATAATCAGGAAGGCAGTGACCAATAATCTCTACCAACTTATCGTTTAAGTACTATGCGTAAACGACTCGGGATTTATTTGTTTGCAGGAATTTCCATTGGCATGCTGGTGGGATTTGTGACTCCAAAAGCAAATTATCATGATGAATGGGAAATTGAAACGGTACTCGTGGAAAGTGACACGCTCTATCATTCCGAAGAGATCCAATGCACTTTTGACTTCTATAATATCCACATGGGCGGTTGGAAGAAATCAGAAGCGGACGCTGATTACACCAGCAAGTGCATTCGTTCAACATTCTGGCAGCTCAATGAAGTACGACTGGAATTAAAAAAGAAAGAGTATAGTCAGTCCACGGTACTTCCTGCTTGGGATCATATTTATTTCAAGGGGATTAAAAAAGGAAGTTATCTGGCACAAAATGATTCGATACACCTTTATGATACAGAAAATTCACCCTTGATGACTTTGAAGTATGAGAAAACATCAGATCACCTGATATACGTAGATAAAGAACACAACTTTAGCATCATCTATAAGAGGTTAAGCATTGAATGATTCGCAGAACAGCAGAAAAAAAGGAGCACAACTGGCCCCTTCCTAATTCTATCGTTCATTTTACGAGGTCTCTATCATCCCCGAAAACAAAAAACGCGCTAAATAATTGTCTTTCGAGTCCTTAAGTGATTGTATTTATCCTTAGAATAAGCCTTCTTAATTTCAACCAATCTATCATAACTTTTATCAAAATATGTTCTGGTAGGAATTGAACTATCCTTAAAGCTAATGAAGGCTCCAGATGTATTCTGAATGACACAATCTCTGCTTTCTTCCATCCAATCCAACGCGCGATTTGTTCGTTTATAAACAGTATTATTTTGTCCTTTGACAAGACGTTTCAGCTTTTCATTCCACCAAGTTTGATATTGAATGGTGTACTGTTTGTCTTTGTACGGGAAGGCGCTGTCACCATCAGGATATTTGCGGTAATAATCCCCAGAAATGGCCCCAAGAGTTACATACTGGAACAATCCGCGTTGACGATTTCCTTTTAAAATCATAGAAGACGTCAAACTGTTGATCAATTGAGCATCACCCTTATCTTTTAGCCCTACTCGATTAACAAACCTGCTTGTAATTTTATGTGGAGCTGGCAAGTCGAAATCTGGTGGAAGTGGCGAACCCGTTTTTACTCCCATTGTTTCAAAGACATCGTGCAGTGACTCTCGATCCCATGAGCCCATCAGGTTTTCTCCATAAGCATGCTTCGGGTCCACTCCTCCTTCCGTGGGATCAATAGTCAGCACTGGAGATCCTTTTGAAAAATGGCGACGAACAAAAGCCCATAAATCCGTTTCATTTCCCTCCCAATAACCATACATGATGCAATTGTGTGAGATTGTCATGGGATCATATTTTTCCTCTGGCAATGGCTGACCACTTATCTTCAGATTAGTTCCAATTAACTTCGATGTATCTGTGGCTTCAATAACCTCTTCCCAATCATTCAGGACAGTAACAGTGGGATAAATAGCTGTTGGAACATCCGGGTCTTCTGGAGCATATGGATTCCACTCGAGGTTAAATCTGATGAGTTCTGAAGGCAACTTAAATGTTTGAATTCGAAATTCAGTCACAATGCCATAGCTCATTCCTCCACCACCACGCAAAGCCCAAAGAAGTGGTGGAACATCGCCGTTTTTATCAACGTCAACATCAATCACTTTACCGTTTCCGAGCATTATAGTGGCTCCAACTAAGTGCTCACAACACATTCCCTCCTTCCGAGTCCAAGGTCCCCAGCCTCCGCCTAACGTAAATCCTGCAATTCCTACAGTTGCGCAGGTTCCATGAGGAATCATTACATTCTCATTAGCCAGAGCCGTCGTCAAAGTAATAAAGCGATTTCCAGGTCCAATCTGCGCGATTTTGGTCTTTGGGTCAAGGGTTACCTGCGCGATTTTAGAAACATCTATTAAAATCGTATTTGTCCCTGAGCACTCGCCCTCATGATCATGTCCACCAGCGCGCACCCGAATAGGCATACTATATTTAGTGGCAATCTTATAGGTGATTTGTACATCTTCTGTTGACTCACAATAGACAATAATTAACGGGTTCTGCTGAATTCTACGGTTGAAAATCAATGATGCTTTATAATAGCGATCTACATCTCGTGGCGTTCCACTTCCAATAAGAATTTGTACTGATGGTGCAAGCGCTTCGCTCAACTTCCTTACACATTTGTGTGCATCCGCAATTTGTTTTCGTATTACCTCGGAGTGATCCTCGATCATAGTGGTTAGATGTTAGTGAGTGTTAAATATAGGAATAATCCCATAAAAACAAGAAGCTCGAGATTCTTGAAAAAATACATTCTTTAGAAGGCACAATATTTGCAACAGAGAGGAAAACTTAAACGATGCGACTACTTCTACTTGCACTTCTTATGGGATCCCCACTTTTCTCGTTCTCACAAATTTTTGGTTTTAATGCTTCCTATTATCACGACAATCCCACTGGCGACGCTTGGCACAATGAGAACGGAGTAAGGTTTGGTTTTGGTGTTGAAAGTATCCCCATAGAATCTGCACCCTTAGCCCTCTCTGTACGGTATACACTTGGATTGTCTTGGTCAGGATACGCGCATCGTGAAGAGAATATTCTCTTCGATTTGCCGGCAGATATAAGCAACCCAAATGGCTATGCTCAACTCGACTATTCGAAAATTAAAGTCGCCCTGGAGTTTGATCTGGGCTATCAACAAGATGAATTCGATCTTCTTGAGCCTTATGTGACATTTGGACCACAATTCGAGAACTACATCTCTAAGATCGATTATGATCTATACGAAGAGGATACCTGCTACTGTTTTTTATCGCCGCGTGAAACACTATCTCAAACGATGAGTCTTGGCTTTAATTCTGGGATTGGATTAAAATTTAAACCCTCGGAACGTATCTTTTTTGATCTTAGAGCTACCTATTATGGTGGCTGGACTCTTCATCGAGAAAATTCAATTATCATGCCTCAGACTGAAACATTTTATATAGATAATCAGGGCATTGCCAGTTATGAAAGCACCAACAAAAGATACAATCAAGGCTTTAACATTAGTCTTGGCATAATCGTAAGTTTGGAAGGACTTGGCTCTGTATTGGCCTCAAGCTCAAGTTCTGGTTATTACGACGACGACGATGATTCCTCCTATGATAGCTCAAGTGAGGAAAGTTCTGGATCATCTTCAGGAGGAGGAGGAAGTACGTGCACTCCTGTTACATTAACTCCTGCCGGAGGTCGATCTGGACCACCTGATTGAAAATCAAACGTATAAATACCAACGATTCCATCCGATCTAACGTTAGAGTAGCATGAAAACATACTATCTCATTCTCAGTTTCCTGATTCTGTCGTTAATCTCTTATGGTCAAGACACGACCTTTGTGAAGATCTATTATGACCCTGCTGGCAATATGACTTCATCCAAAGTAGTCGCTAACCATGAATCTGGTTTTATTACTAGTGGTAAGAAAGACTGGCACTCTTTAGTTATAAATGCCGATTCTTTGGGAAACATTCTTTGGGCGAAAACGCTCACAGCTACGGGATACAACTCTCTCTTCAATGATATTATTGCCACCTCTGACTCTGGATATATTGCTACAGGAAACTTCTCTGGGTCAGGCATTCATACTGTTATCTGTGCCAAATTCAATCAGATTGGTGATACTCTTTGGACACGATCTTTTCAAACTGTCGTTGACAATGGCTCAGACCAGACAATCACCAGAATAGTTGAAACCTACGATTCTTCATATGTGTTAACCTGGGCAGATCCAACTAATGATCAAACAATGCTGGTTAAAATTGACGCAGATGGAAGTGTGATTTGGGAAAAAATAATCGACAATCTTCATTTAGAATCAAGGGCTATTGAATCATTAGCCGATTCAAGTATCTACTTGGCTGGAACCAATTATCCCGATGGCAGTGCACTGATAAAACTAAGCTCCTCTGGTGATGTAATTTGGGCTCAAAATTTAGACGAGAAAGACCTTCTTGATATGGTCTATGTGAACGATGCTTTTTATATCGCCTACAGGCATTCTGGACTTGGAGTCATGAAGATAGATACGAGCGGCGCCGTAATCTGGGCGAAAAAAGAGCCAATGAATGGAGGGAGTACTACCACACTAACAATTCAGAGTGATAGCACGCTTACACTACAATCAGGGGACATGGGATACTCAGACGCAATTCTCAAAATGGATTTTGATGGGATTCCCATAACACATAATGATTGTTTTATTATTCTTGGTGATGCTGCTCCACACAAATATGGAGGCACGTTTATATTGGGCAATGGACCTATCTTTGGCATAAAGGAGTTTCTTCAAGAACATATTGGTGTAATCAAAACAGATTCAATGCTTTTGGCCGTTGATTGTATTTATCCTTCTTGGGCTATCGTTCCAACAGGTGACACTTGTATAACTGTGCCATTAACGCCTACTTCAACAAATGGTATAAGCACTGTTTCTATGAATTTTCAGTTGAGTGTTCCACTCATAATCACTGAAGACAGATGCATCTACATGACAAGTGGCCTTGAAGAAATCGAAAATGCAAGTGTTAAAGTCTATCCTAATACAACAGATGGAATTGCACATTTTGAATTCTCTAAATCTGGAGAATATGAGGTTTGGCTTTCTACAATTGAAGGAAAAATTGTCGGAAAAACGATCATGAATGGCGTGGAAGGAGAAATGGATCTTACAAATCTTGGAGCAGGTGTTTACATTTATTCGATTGTAAATGCTTCTCAAACGATGTCGGGAAGAATCATTCGGGAGTAATTATTTGAAAGCGCCCGTTGACAAACGCCAATTGCAGGGACTCTAATCTATGATCACGTTTTTAAGCAATAAAGCGTATTTTTAAGACATGAATTTGAGGTTGATTATTTGTCTTCTTGCTATTGCTTTTAGTGTTAGTACAGCACAAAGTCAGCAAATAGAGGATGATTTCTACCTAGAGTTACAGGCTGAATTTGAGTTGCTAAACACGAACCTCGAAAGTGTAAGTGCTCGTTTTGAAGAGCTACTGATTGACACCAAAATATTAGCTGATGCTTCTGCAAGATCAAGAAAGGATTATTTACAGTTTCTTTCAAAAACGGATTCATTTCCATTGATAAATTTTCTCGATTCCACGAATGCTGACCTTCGATTTAAATTATCTCTTCAAACAGTCTCTGAAATCAGAAACACGTTTGTAGAAAGAGGTCCACTTCAGTTTGCAGCGAGCAAGTTTAGCATGATTCTACAGCACATTGAATCGAAGGATCTAAACGATCGTGCTCGAACATCTACCATAGCAAATGCATTTTTAGATCATCTCGACATTGCTGATTTTGAGCATCCATTTTACAAGGCACTGTTCTTTCTCGCACTAGCAAACATGTCTGACTTAAATTACCGCACATTGGACTATACACTGGTCAGCGACGACGATTATGAGCGCTATTTTGGCCCTGAGCGCAAATTACCAGTGGTTCAAGAAAGAAGCATCTTTGGTATTGCCCTTAATGATGTGGGAGGCATTCGTACTTGTGGAAAAAAATTAGACAACCCCTCCCTTCTTTCAGAGGAATTAATGAATTTTTATACGATCAATCGAGAGTTAACGAAGAAAGAAGCACAAGTTGAAA
>JBLHON010000028.1:0-20635 GCA_047621865.1 Crocinitomicaceae bacterium
TTTTAAAGTCTGAGATTGCGGATTTATTCTCTATGCTTTCTAGTACAGCGACCTTATATCCTGGGAGCGACCCATGTAGTTTTTTGAAGCAAAACCAGCCTCCTTGGCTTTATTAATCAGCTGGACAGCAATTGCATCACTGTTTTCCCTTAAGAGCGCAGATTCAACATCTTTCATTGATTCGCGCGCGGCAGAATATTCCTCTTTTGAAACCTGAGTTGAATCTTGCGCAAAGAGTGTAATCGATATGAATAAAATAAAAAGTGTTGCACTTAATTTTTTCATCGGGCGAATTTATCGTACACTCCAAACTCAGACATGTATGCATTAGTATAATAGCACCATCAAGATAACACTAATTATTTATCCTTGGAAAGTGCGCGCGATGAGAGCTGAAGTTTACCCCGACCTTACTTCATTAGATGATTTATCGAGTAATCTGGATTACCAACATAGGCAATTTCGTATTCTTTTATGGAAGGAACTTTCTCAACTGTTTTCTCGCCATTGGTATAGGTTGTACGTGTTGAGACACCAGTACTTTGATGGCTGGTTATACTAATTTGTTTGTCCTGATCATGCATGTATTCTTTTGCAACTTCAATGGTGTAGCGTCCACTCGACTCTGCATGGCACTCTATGATCGTTTTGCCGTTGAAGAAATTTTCAAGAAATGACAAGCAGCCATTCCCGAAATTATTGGCATAATAGCTCGCTGCTCCAATGGTAAAGAATGGCCCAGAATAATCCGTGACCCTTTTCACGGCTTCCTTAATTCCAATATCAGAATCATCACTAGCAGATGATCCCGCTCCTCTGCAAACAGATTTAAAAATCACCAATGCATTATCGTGAAGCTTAAAGCCTTCTGTCATTGTCTTGCTTGAGATCGTTCTATCAATACAGAGTCCACCACTAACACTATTGGCGCCCATAGTAGTACCGTGTCCAGAATAAATGAAAAAATTCGCGTCATTGGCTGCTGCTTTAATATCCTCCCAAACTGCAGCATCATCATAGAATTTATGAACTACTACCCCTTTCTGTTCAAGAAAGTCTCCAATTTTGTTCATTTCTTTAATGAAGTAAGACGTGAGATCTTGCACTGGCCCAATTACGAGAACTGCCTTAAGTTTGGTAAAGCCAGCTGTATCGACAGGAACATTTTGATTGTTAGAGAATCCGAAAAAAGTGAAGGATAAAATAAGAAATGTGGAGAGAATGCACTTCATGCGTTTGAGTTTTGGAGAGAATGTTTATTTTGCTTGGTTATAATTAGAACGATAGTTTTGTGCCACTTATTATGCTTACATAATTAATTCAGCAATATTTGCGCCAAAAAACACAGACTATTTCACATCTAACGAGTCAGATAGGCTTGCTCTATCGTTATACTATATAGTTGGCATTTGCATATTATAAGTAAAAACCTTGATTTTAATACTTGGGAAGCATCTATAAAGCTATATGGGCTTAATGAGTTAACAGCTTTTCAGCAATCAAGCAAAGCAAGCTGAATTCTAGAATTTTATCGATCATAATACGATATAATCGAATCAGCCAAATAGGCTGTAAACTCCATTTCTACCTGTGTGTATTTTATTACCCTTGAAAAAGGGATTTGCATCTTCTTACCTAAATCGACTTCTAATTTTTGAGACCCATCAATCAATTTCTAAGATAAGCATTTATTGTACTTATTAGGCTGCCAAGGATTTGAATGACTTAAACATAATATCATCTTGACCAGCCAACTGCTTTTTCTAATCATGTGAACAATTATAATTCCTGCCAATGTCCTTAGGGCAGATTTAAACTCCTTAAATCCTAAGCCTTGATTTATTCGTCTCTTGATAAATCGATGGTCTTGTTCCACAATGTTATTGAGATATTTGCATTGGCGAATTTCAATCTTCGGTTTGGTTGCTAACACTCTATGGCTGTAGACTTTAATTGCACTCCACGAATGGAAAGCAGCCCTTCTACCTCTCGATAGCTAAGACTAAAACGTAATTTGAAATATTACAGCTTGTAGAATTACTTCTTTTGGAAAACAAGGGGGCTTAAACATGGTTGCAGATTTTGCAATGATGTCTTTCTTGTAGAAATAGACACCAGCTGTAATGTTGCAAACAATTACAAGCTAAGCTCCACAAAGAAAATAGAGGATCGATTCTTATCTCATGTTTTCTTGAATGACTCATTGGTTCTTTGCAAATGGCGGATATATAATCAATGTCACCTTCAAATTTATCGTGATGTTGGATTAGTTTATATATTGCATAATATTGAGCGTAAAATATACGTTCAGCATTTTTGATATAAAAAATAACAGCTTATGCGCTTTGTTAAATTACTTCTGGTTGGATCGCTGTTATCAGTATGTACGAATGTCCATGGTCAGGCGGATTGCGATGAATTAATTCACTATCGTGATGTCGAATTGGCAGAAACATGGGATGGTTTGCACAAGCAAGTACTGTTTTCTGAAAGGCAATTGGCTGACTATGAAGAGTGGAAAACCGATTTGGATGGAGATTACACTGGGGTGAGTGTCGGAACCTTACTTTCGGCAATTAAAGGTGTCTCGAATCTCATTACGAATACTTATGAGCTAGTTACTCCGACCGGAAAGGTTATTTCCATTGCGAAGATCTTCAATCCAGCAACGATTGATAAAATTGAAACTTTCAAGGCAATTAATAAGAATCTGGGAGAGGTTGAGACTCTTTATAATGATGGAATTGTTGGGTTGATGAAAAGACGCGTTGTGGAGAAAATGGGTTTCTTTGGAAGTCTTTACACAAAAGTGAATGATCTTGTAAGCGATTTAGAAGAATTCGATGACTTCAATGAAAGTCGAAATGAGATTAAAGCAATGTTGAGAAAATTTGATCAACTAATTGATGAATCTCAAGAACTGGTAGAGAAATCCATGGATGACATAAAAGAGTTCAATGATTATGTCAATTACATTACTGCCTACCTTGTCGAAAACTGTGACTAATCCACATGTTGATTATCAGTCTAAAACCTGTAAAACTAGTGTCTGGAAAGATTAATATGACAGAACCGCGAGTCTGCGCAAAAGATCAAGATTCTGTAAGTACTATCCTATTTCCCCTCTGATTTAGAAATTAATTCTGGAAGAACAGCATCAGCCAATCATCAGCACCTCGTTCAGCACTATTTAGATGTACGAATCAAAGTAACGTCAAAAGTGATATCAAATAACTTTTCATTTCCCTTGATTTCAACACTCATTCCATTCAACGAGGTATAATTTCCTTGCGCTGGAATCAATAATGGAGGATCATAATTCGTATTAACCAATGATTCAACGGAAGATCTTTTCTCTGGAGGAAAGACAAACTGACCGAATGCTAGTGGCGAATTGATCTGAGGCATCCATGGCCCATTATTCAGCGTTGAACGCGTATCTATAGAGGCATTCATTCGTGGGAAATGCTTGCCAAGTCCCAGCGAATGATATGTCATTAAAGGAGGGACAGCTCTATTTGCTGATGCCAAGAAACTATAGTAAGTATTTGGTTTCATGAAATTTTTCCATCTGTTATTAGCCGCATTTATATCATTAGGAACGGTATATTTGATTGATGCTAATGAGCTAATCGAGTCTTCTAATTCCGATTGCCCAATGCCGTCGGAAGTAAGCATATCAATGAGTGCTAGTACTTGAGGGGAGTTCGTAGGACCATTAAGTGTCAGTTGTATATTGGCATTAAGGACACCAAAGGGGACGGGTTCTTCAAAGCGCATGTCCGGTTTCGTAGCGTTATACATTTGGCGTATTATTAGCGCAATAACGAAGGCCTTTTGGGCTCGTTCTGAAACAGCGCCAATTATTTGATCAATCTCCTCATTGCCTTTGAACCAGCGCAGATAGACATAATCTCCAGGAGTGTATTTTTCAACTTTAACAACCTGCGTTGGCTTCATCCAATAGAATGAGGGCGTACCAGGTTCAGGATTTCCAAAGTTAAATCCGTAGCCAGGATTTTGTTCCGGAATATGAACGCTTTCAAATTTTCGTTGCTCAGCTAAGAACGCTTCCGCTTCGAGAAATAATGGAGACAGGCTATTCATAACTGATGAATTCGGTGCGATTGAGGCCTGCTCAGAAGAGTATGAAACTTTATCCGTATACAATTTATTTAAACGTACATTATTGATGATGAGTTGATCCCCCTTTTTCATATCTACATCCAGACTGAACGAGCCATCAGCCGACATTTGAACATTCTTTTTGGAATAGATCACTGGGCGGTAGTTTTTGCCAAGCAGGCTTTTAGCAGAAAAGTATGATATGGCGATTTTATATCCAGGTTTTAACTGATCACCGATTCGAAAATCTATAATCGTATTGTTTTGGTCATAGACCGTTATCAACCACTTTCTCCAATTGATTAAGTCTTCACCTGTTAATTCATCAACTTTCTGATCTGAGAGCACGTTTTCACTGTAACTTATCTTTCGAACCGCCTCAGCAATACTTGTTGATGAGTCAGTGCTCGCATAATACTCGAACTGTGATTCATTCAGGTAAACACGAATAAGCTCCTCCACTGAAGGGCGTGCATCTCCAACTAATGCATAAAATTCCTTAGAGTCTGTTCCATTGGAATATTTTATGCGGATCCCTTCATCCTCGTATTGCTCTTCAATTTCTCCAGCGAAAAGTGTCGTTCCATCACGTTCAATTTCAAGGCTATTTAAGTTCAATTCAATTTCCTCGGCATCTATGTAGTTTGTGAATAATCGCTTGACATTTAAGCTCTCCACTTTTATCTCGAAATCCTTAAAACTGTTAGAAGGCAACCAATGAACCTCATTCTCACCTGCTGTTGCATCTTCGAATGACACCACCTCGCGAGATCCATCAGGCATCCTGAAGTAAAGAACAAATTGTGGTGTTTTAACACGAACTCCTTTTTGTGCATTGTTATGAATTCGAATACTGAAACGAATAAACCCTGAATTAACGTCAACCGTTTCAGATTCTGTAATCTCTTTTATGAGTGATTGCTTATTAATAGCAACATTCGTATTGTTATTCGAATTGAACTTTTTATACTGATCTACGGTTTTATAGGTAGACGTTTCGTGCGTCTTGTATTTAGGCGTCATCACATGGTCGATCAGTCCTCCACCGAAATCTGCAAGCCCAGAAAAATCTCCTTTAAATGCCTTGGCAATCCCACCGAACAGGCCACTTGCCTTTGGACGACTTTTGTAGTAATCTTCATTTGTTTTTTTCGTTCGCTCGTAGGTGACATCTTTTATATAACTATTCGAATAGCTATTAACTGCCGTATTGGTATTTGTATTACTACTTTCAATGCGATAATTAATGTACGTTTTTGTTTCACCTTCAACCTTTGCACCAACCTGAATGTTACTAGAAATTTCGATGAAAAGTTTAGGGGGATAATAGGTGTCTTGCGCAATTAATAACGTTGGCGAAAGATACGTAAGTGCTAGGAAGCAAAAAAAGCGCAAAGAGATATTCATAGACTCTGTAAATAGTGGTCACAAGTATAGTGGTTTTTTCGCCAATTAGTTGATACAATGTTTTTTTTTATCAACTCGCTGACATAACTATTCGGGCGGGCTACCTCCCTTTCTCAATATATCAATCCAAAAGTTAGCAATAGAATCAAGTGCCTAAACCTCTTAAAGAATAAAAGCTTCACTGGTCCAATCATTCTCTAAATAACTTACAGGTGCCTTAAGTGTGTAACGTCAGCGAATGTTTCATTCCACTCTCTATTACCTGCGTTTCGGCACGTACTTATTTGCATTGGAAAAGCAAAAATGGAAACTGAAATCTTAAAAAAGGCGATCAGCATCTTCTCCGCAAGCGACAAGAAAAATTTAGGTTTATGAAACAACATAAACTAAAATATCCTGTCGAGTTGATGTGTAAGATGCTTGAGACAAGTAAAAGCGGTTATTACAACTGGTTGTCAACTGGAATATCTAAGCTTTGGTCAGAGAATCAAGAAATTATGCATGCCGTTCATTCTATTTTTGAAGACAGTCATCAAAGCTATGAATCACCGAGAATGGCTATTCAACTTGAAAAACGAGGTATTAAGGTTTCTAGACCACGAGCGGCAAGAATACTTAAATCGTCTGGCTTACAGGCAAGAAGAAAGAGAAAATTCAAACATACAACGGATTCAAATCACAGTTATCCAATTGCCCCAATAGATTAAATCGAAACTTCACCACTGCTAGACCGAATGAAGTGTGGGTGTCAGATATCATCTATATTGAGACCTCACAAGGATGATTATATCTTACGGTAATTATTG
This sequence comes from Crocinitomicaceae bacterium, assembly GCA_047621865.1. GTDB lineage: Bacteria > Bacteroidota > Bacteroidia > Flavobacteriales_D > Crocinitomicaceae > UBA4466. The sequence goes on from JBLHON010000028.1 coordinate 6,339, forward strand.
ATCTATTTGATATAAAAGTTATCGGTTGGGCAATAAGTGAAGATATGACAGCAGAATCAACTGTAATTGAAGCTTGGTAAATGGCAATTGGAAAAAGCCCCATTCAACAAAAATTAATTTTTCATTCTGACAGAGGTTCTCAATAAGCTTGTACCAAGTTCAGAAACATCCTAAAAAGCTATGAATTTATTGAACAAAGCATGTTAAGGAAGGGGAACCGCTAGGACAATGCTGTTGCTGAAAGTTTTTTTAAAAGCCTAAAAACAGAATGGGGTTACAAAAATGAATATCTTAGAAGAACAGATGCTGAAATGTCAATTTTTAAATGGATAGAAACTTGGTATAACAGGAACAGAAGACATTCAGCGTTGAATTACAAAACTATCAGCGAATTTGAACTAGAAATAAATAATAACAAACAAGCAGCGTGACTTAAATTAGTGTCCAGAGTTATCTTGCAAGTCCAAAGTAATTTAAAATCATAACAAGAAGTTTAACAAACGGAAATAATGGTAAGTTGCCCTTTTAATTATATTTGATTAACCATTAGTATAGTGAAAATGATAGCAGTAGTTGAAAATTTTAGAAATTGTATAGCAGTGCTTCTATTTCTTAGCATCTCCACCTCTGCTTTCGGTCAGAAATTCGATTCAACTGGCATAGTTGACTTTTTCAGTCCTAAGAATCTATCTCAGATAAATGATTCCTCCAAAGATTCGGTCTATAAACTAATTGGCGATGACGTTATTTTACAAGACCTCTATCATTACTCTGATGCTCGACTTAAATTGCAAACTGGAAAGTTTGATGAAGCCATGCGAATCGCACATGACAGAAACTCAAACTTACCAGGTCATTTATCAGAATACTACAAAGCAAAATATTACAATATCATTGGTTCTGTGTATGCTAATAAGCAAGATGTCAAGAAAGCAATTATTTTTTTCGAAAAAGCACTTCGTCTTAGTGAAGATGCGAATGAAGATGCATATGCTGGGATGATGGAAAACAACATCGCGAACATGTACTTTACCTTAGTTGATTATAAATCTGCCTATGAACATTCGTTTAAGGGATATCAATTAATGAAGCCCTATCCTGAAAATCTGTTCTATAATAAATTAATTGCGGTTTTAAGTATCTCTGAAGCGAAAATAGGGAAATTTGCAGAGGCCAAAAAGCATGGTCGAATTGCGCTAAAAAATGCAGAGGAATCAGGAGATGTTATCGCTATTATTGTTGCAAACTTAGCCCTTGGAGAGGTAGCAATTAATGAGAAAAAATACAAAGAAGCAAAGGTTTCGTTAATCGCTTCGTTAGAATTAAGTGAAAAGTATCAGCAAGTTCCATTTATTCTGTTGAATTCAATCAGTTTGATGGTAGCAAATTTAGAAACGAAGAATTTTAAATTGGCCGTTAAATACGGGGAGAAGGCGCATGCTTTAATCGATCAAGTTGGAGATAAGACATCAACTTATTCCATAAAGAAAAATTTAGCCGTAGCTTACTTTGAAACCAACCAATCCCAAAAGGCATATCCATTGATTCGGGAAGCACATGATATTTTTCGAAAAACGAATGACATTGAAAATAAAAAGGAGATCAACGACCTTCTTCTAAAATATGACTCAGAGAAAAAGGAAAAAGAGCTAGTATCAAAAAAAAATGAATTGCTCAAAAAAAATATTGAACAAAATAATTTAATGATCATCCTGGGTCTATTGGTTGTTCTGATAGTTTCTCTCGCCTTCATTATTGGATTCATTAGACATCGAAATAAAAGCCGCATAGCCTTGATGAATTCAAAGCAAGAAATGAAAGTAATCGAAGCAGTTTTTGAAGGGGAAGAAATTGAACGAGAACGAATAGCACGCGAGCTTCACGATGGTGTTGCATCAAATTTAACGGCTGTACGTTATCAATTATTGGCGAATAATAGAATTTCTGAGGAAGACAAAAAACAACTAGAAGGCATACTTTTAAAAGCACACGAAGACACGCGCAGACTCTCCCATAATTTAGCACCGTTCTCCTTGGAAACATTTGGATTTGAAAAAGCACTTCAACAATTTGCGCAGGAAAACTCAATAGAAAACTGCGAAGTTATTTCGACTGTTATCCCAACTGGAGTATCAATTCCAAAGGAAAAAGCGACGATCTTATTTCGAGTTGCTCAAGAACTCACCCAGAATGCGATTAAACATGCTGAAGCAACGGAAATTTCAATTCAGGTGTTAATTGATGAAAACATGACTTTGATTGTTGAGGACGATGGAAAGGGATTTGACTTTATGGCGAAAAAGGATTCAAATGGAATGTCGAGTATTTCCAAAAGGGGCGTTCAATTAAATGGTACATTTGAAGTAGACTCAAGTATGGGCAATGGTACTATTGCAACCTTCATCATATCATAAACCGACGAAGAATGAAACTATTAATTGGCGATGATCACGAATTAATTTCATCTGGAATCATAGCCAATTTCTTGTCAAATGGTCGAAACGATGAATTCAAAACGGCCAAAGATAAATCAGAGTTGATTCAGCATCTTAAAAATGAACCTTTCGACGTATTAATTTTAGATGTACAATTTGGAAAAGATGATGCACGCCAAATAATAAATGAAATCACGGAGATTCGTCCAGAGATAAAAAAAATTGCACTGTCATCGCACGAAGATGAAATGACAGTAAAGTCAGTTCTGGCAGCAGGATTTCAATCGTATGTTTCAAAAAGTGCACCGTTAGAAGAATTAATCGAAGCGGTGGAAACTGTTTCAAAAAACGAACAATACATTTCAACGGAATTGAAGAAAAAATTATTTTCTTCTTTGTTCTCAAAAGATGCTTTCTCTGATGAAATTAGATTAACCAAACGCGAAAAGGAAGTGCTCGGGCAAATTCAGGCAGGTCTTTCTACCAAACAAATGGCTAAAAAGCTATTCATTTCTGAGAAAACAGTGGAAACTTATCGCTCCAATTTACTCTTGAAATTTCAAGTTAAAAACGTCGCAAGTCTCGTGAGAGAATCTATTCTCAAAGGCTTCTTATTTCAATAGTCAATCACCTCAGGGTTTACCCTTGGTTTCACTTTCGTACTATTCCCTCTACTAATTAGAGCTTGTTTAAGCGAACTTTGATCTATCGAAAGGATGGTCTTCTTCCATTCTTCGATTAATTGAATTAGTAATTAAAACAACGAAAATGAATAAGTTAATCTTCTCCATCGCATTACTGAGTATCGCACTGATAAGTTGTGAAAAGGATCCCATTCCAAATCCTGATGGCACTTTTCCAGGATGCATAGAATTATCTGGTACGCAATCCACAGCAATTATATTAACAAATCATGTTACCGATCCAGCCGTACCTGATTACTGTATTTCAGGAACCTACTTTGTAGAAGCTGATCTTATTGTGCAGCCTGGGGTATTCATTCAAATGAATGATGATGCGAAAATTCATGTTCGAAATGGCGGTTCTTTTAAAAGTGTTGGAACTGCAGCTGAAAATATCAAAATTATTGGTGAGGATAGTATCTCTTCTGGGCAGTGGGTCAACATCCACTTTAGTACGACTAGTCCAGACAATGAGTTGATTCACACAAATATTTATGGAGGTGGGAACAGTAACACATACCCGGGAATGGTATTTGTTGGACATCAAGGATCCGCATTTATTGACAACTGTGGGATCTATTTAAGTTCAACAAATGGAATTATGACAGAAAATGTCGATGCTGGCCTTCTCGGAATATCCAATTGTGATTTTACGCTCTGTGGATTGTATCCTATTAATGTTCACCCTAAGCATGTCGCAGCTATTGAATCGTCAATTTCTGGAATTGGCAACACATATGACCTAATCGAAGTTAGAAGCGCCCAACTTCAGGATGACGTAACTTGGAATGATGCCTTTTTCCCATACCACGTGAATTCAACACTAGGTGTTAATTCTAACTTGATTGTTCAGCCTGGCACCGCATTTTTCTTTGCTCCTGGAGCTAGCATACAAGTAGGCACCGATGGATCTTTAAACTGTTTAGGAACACCAACTGATAGAATTCGATTCAGAAGTGATGCACAAACACAGTCACCTGGATCTTGGGTAGGAGTAGTCTTTGTTGGAACAACCAACCCACTGAATCGATTCGACTATTGCGATTTTTCTTATGGGGGAGGTGGTGTAAATTACAACGGAATGATTACTCTTTGGTCTAATGCTTATGCACGAGTAGGAAATTCTTCCTTTTCACACAGCGCTGGTTGGGGTGTCTACTATAATACGTGGAATAGTACGTTCGATAATGACGGAAATAATACGTGGACAAATAATGTATTAGGAGATTTCAATTAACGAAACAATAAACGCTTCAGACAGAAAACAACAATTATGAAAAGATTCATTTATATATCAGCAATACTTTGTCTCTCGACATCTTCAGTGTCAGCTCAAACAAACAGCACCTTCTTTTTAGGTCATAGTTTGATCAATTTTAATGTGCCCAACATGGTCAATCAATTATCAATTGCCAGCACTGAAACATTTTCTTACGACGCTAACATTGGGAATGGGGCAAGTTTAGGATGGCATTGGAACAATCCTACAACAGGAGAAGGACCGCAATGGGACTTGACCTTACCGAATGGCGGTTATGAAAATTTCATTCTTACGGAAGCTGTTCCTCTAGTCAATCAACTCGATTGGGGTAACACCTACCGATATACGGATAGCTTATGCAGTTATGCCAATCTGTACAACCCAAATATTCAATACTATTTGTACGAAACATGGCATTGTAACCTAAGTGGAAATGGCAGTACAACTGGTGTAGGAGGCACACCATGTGATTGGGATCCTGAAAGTACTATCCCTTGGAGAGATAGACTTACGATCGACTTGCCTAAATGGGAAAGTATCGCGGACAGTATCAATTTAATTCATACAAATCCGATGCTAATCATTCCTAACGGTCAAGCCTTTGGTCGATTAGCAGATAGTATCGAGAGTGGCGCAATTTCTGGATTGACTTCATTCACCGATTTGTTTGTAGACTCATATCATTTGGATGATAGAGGCAATTATTTCGTTGCCTGTGTAGTTTATTCAGTTATACATGGAGTGTCCCCAGTTGGATTACCAAACCAACTCGAGACAGAATTCGGTAATTTATATGCTGTATATCCTACACCTGTTCAAGCACTCATTATGCAGGAAATTGCATGGCAAACGGTTTGTGATTATCCGAGAGATGGAGTTGATTGCTCGGGAAATGTTTCGACACCAACTATTGAAAAACCGGCTTTTAGTGTCTATCCCATCCCTGCAAATGAACACCTGACCATTCAACATGATCAACTAACTGGAAGCGTTCCGTATACAATTTATGATCGTTTAGGGAAAATCATCCTAACTGGTGATATAAGTTCTAAAAAATCAACTATAAATGTTGTAGAATTATCCACGGGCATTTATTTTCTGACAATTAAAAATCAAACAATCAAATTCGTTAAATAGGGATTACTTGCACTCTAAGTTCCATCTAAAATTGGAATAAGTTCTCTGCATTATATTCAATAGTTAAAACCTCTACTTCCTATTCATTAATTGAATTCAGTATTTACGAAAAACATACATGCACCATGAAAATCACATTATCCATTATTGTTACTTTTTTGACTTTTTGCAGCAGTGCACAAATCGCAGACAACCTTGAACTTAAAAAAATTCACACCGAATACGAACGAGATCATTCAGCGCGTCGAATTGATTGGGCCATGGTAGACAAAAGAGACAGTATTCGTCAACTTAGAGTACTAGACGTTTTGAATTCCACTGAATCGCCTACATCAAACGACTATGCGAATGCGGCAATGGTGTATACTTATGGACATGATTCAATTTCTGAAGTGAAAATTGTAGAGCTAATGACTAAGTCTGTTGAACTGGATCCAACTCGAGATAAATCGCTCCTTGCCGACGGAATTGATCGTCAATTAATCCGACTTAATAAACCTCAAATTTATGGAACACAGTCCTATATATCCCTAAATGATGACGATACTTATGGGCAGATAGTTATGTATGAAGTTGACTCTACACAGGTCTCTGACAGCCAACGGATAGAATACAATGTAAGAACCCTAGCTGAAGAGCGTGAATATCTTAAATCAATACGTCAAAAACCACTATTCGATTTAATGACAAATGGAATGAAAATCCCAGAAATAGTCAAATTTTGTAAAAAAGAATTCAAAGAAAATCCTACATCAAAATACGTAGCTGAGCATCAGTTGAGTAAATTTGGATCTCGATTAAGCCGCTCTGGTGAATTAGAGCAAGCACTGAAGATTTTTGAATTATATGCTCAACTTTATCCAAATTCATTCAATGCGTTCGACTTTTTAGGCGAATGCTATTTTAAGGCAGAACGCTATCGAAAAGGAATTACCGCATTCGAACGGTCTCTTGAACTTAATCCTCATAAAGATTACGCTCGAAAAAAAATAGAGGAGGGCATGAATCGATAAATACGCAACAGTCATATGCTTCAGCATCTTTGTTCAACATTTATCGTTTTGAAGAATAGTAAAAAAACAGAATCTCAAGAAAAGGAAGACGGGTTACTGAAAATCATAGGACAACAAAAAGTTGAAATAGATTTTTTAAAACAAGCCTTGTCGTAAAACCAATTGCCCTGCGCAGAGACATGATAGACAGGGGGGTCATGTACAATTAAGCATCACAAAACAATGCCAGTTGCTCGATGTAAGTCGATCAGGATTATATTACAAACCTTCTGGAACATCTAATTTAAACTTAGAGCTGATGAGACTAATTGACGAACATTACTTAGAGCATCCAGATAAAGGGGCTAGACGAATGCATATTTGGTTAACGAAGGACTTAGATTACCATATAAGTCTAAATAGAGTTGAAAACTTCTACTACAATAAATTGGCATTAAGATCAATTCTCCCAGTACCTCACACGTCAAAACGTAATAAAGAGCATAAAACATATCCTTACTTGGTCAGAGGGTTGAAGGTGACTAAACCAAATCAGGTTTGGGGAACAGACATTACTTATATTCCTATGGCCAGTGGATTTATGAATCTAATTGCTGTAATTGACCTTTATAGTCGCTATGTCGTTCATTGGTCAGTTTCTAATAGCATGGAAGCCGAATGGTGTTCAGAGTTTATTCAAGATGCATTTGATATAAATGGGACACCTGAAATACTGAATAAAGATCAAGGTGCTCAATTCAAAAGTGAGGTCTTTAGATCCACAGTATTGTCATCAGACGTTAAATTAGCAATGGATGGCAAAGGAAGAGCTACTGACAATGTCTTCATCGAAAGACTTTGGAGAAGTGTAAAGTATGAGAAAATTTATATTCATCCCCCAAAGGATGGGGTGGATTTGTATTATTACAATAATGTAAGACGCCATTCAGGAATTGAAGATCAAGTACCAGCGACCAAGTATATCGAGAGTGTAAACTAAACTCTGTCCGTAGAGTTAAAAGCAATTTGTAACTTTTAACTTAAAAACGGATATCATGACACCAGAAGAATTATCAGAATTAGAATCGAAGGCTCTTTCTCAGTTCAAAACGGGCAAACCACTTTTTGGCAAGGACGGGGCGTTTGCTCCACTATTAAAGAGTTTTCTTGAAAAAGCTTTAGAAGCTGAAATGGAAGCCCATCTAGATGACGATGAGCGCAATCAAGGTAATAAACGCAATGGCAAGGGTAAAAAGACGGTAAAAAGTTCAAGTGGAGAACTCACCATTACCACTCCACAAGACCGTCAAAGAAGCGCTGAATACGTCTCAGACTGGACTCCTTGGAAACACTTGACTCAAAGCAAGACGCTCGTAGTTCACTGTCTGAACTTTGCACAAGGCACTAATGAACATCGCCATTAATTTTAGCCGAGCAACGTTGATAGTGGAAAATTCTTTTTTCAGAACTGAAAATAAGGTGGTATCTTCATGACTAACCTTGGAAATTGGGCTTTTTGAATAACTTAGAATAATTCACTAAGATACTGATTTTCAGGGCTTTAAACAATTAATCTGGTGGTTAATTTACTGACAATGAGGTGTTTATTATTTTTGTCATATAGTTAGTAAATTTGATTAACCACAAAAAATTAACCTCTAGATAGCTAACAGGTTATGATTATAGGAGAACCTCAAAATTGTTCAATTATTGTTTTTTTGGCAGTTGTGCTAGGTTAGCGATGTTATAGCATTTGTTCTTTCCTGAATTGATTTCGAGATTCTTCTAATATTAGAATCCCTTTTCTCATATAATTACTCTTGGTTCGTAAGTATAAAAATGAGTTAACGACTTTTCACCAAGTTTGAGCGACAAAAAAAGTAAATTAGACGAAATTAAAATTTATTTTGGTTTTTTATAACTAGCTTACATTAAGCAGGACACCAAGAAAGTAAACAACACTCCTGCCGTTTTCTTTTATTTAATAGTTGAGCTATATGGAGCTCAGGAAATCGTATCTCGATTAAGCCTAGATATTATAGAAAATTAGTCTGAGAATATATTTTTCCTCGTAAAATAGAAGCCTATAAAACCTATAGAAGAAATATTAAACTTCGTTTGGCTTTGATTTCATCCATTTCTCAATTCTAAAATAATTCCGGCAGCACTTCTGTTGGTTGATGAAACTGCCTGCATGTTAATTCGAAATAAGAAATAAAAAAAGCACTTAGGCAGAAGATGAGTTCGCTAAATTTAACATTAACTGATGCAATCTATTAAAAAGATGACAAACTCCCTAAAGCCCCCGTTCTTATTTATATTACTAGTATTTTCGCCAACTCTTTTTAGTCAAACAGCCCCACCTCTTGGTCTCGTCTCTTCCTATGTGCTCTATACGTCAGTAGGAGCAGTTACAAATGTAGGGTTGTCGCAAGTTACCGGGGATTTTGGGACAAATTCAGGTGCAGTTTCTGGTTTTGGAAATGTAAATGGTCAAATGCATATTTCGGATGCTATAACAACTCAATGTGCAATTGATTTAGGGATTGCTTATACTAATTTAAGCGGTCAAATACCTGGAGAAACTCTCGGGCTTGTTCTTGGGTCTGGTCAAACACTGTTGCCAGATGTTTATTTGGTGCCAGGGGCTTCGTCCCTTCTAGGCGCCATCACTTTAGATGCTTGTGGAGACCCCAATGCTGTTTTTGTGTTTCAAATGAATGGGGCCTTTTCTGCTGCTGCGGGTTCTGAAGTTGTATTAATAAATGGCGCTCAAGCTTGTAATGTGTTTTGGAGAGTGAATGGACAAATTAGCATGGCAACAAACACTTCCTTTAAAGGTACTATTATTGGTGATGGCGCAATTCCGCTTGCTGTTGGTGTCCAAATTGAAGGTCGGGCGCTTACTGTATCAGGAGCAATTTCTGTAAGTAGTTTCATAGGAAGCGTTCCGCTCGAATGTTCAAGTCTCTTAACAGGTCCTGGAAGCCCAAACATAGGTAACGTTGAATGTTTCGCGTTGCTGGCTACTAATGGAACGGTTACTAATACTGGAACAACAAATATTGTTGGCGATGCAGGAACAAACTGTATGGCCCCGTTTTCAGGTTTTAATCCGTTAAGTGTAACGGGCCTTATCCATTCAACACCAGATCCTGCTACTATTTTAGCAAGTCTTGATTTAATTGCTCTTCATGCGAACCTCAATGCCCTACCAACAGATATTTTACTATTATACCCAGTATTGTTTGGAAATAGCCAAGTGCTGACTCCACATGTTTATGTTATGAATGCAGCAGTAACACTGACAGATACCGTTTTTTTAGATGCACGAGGTGTTGCAGATGCGGTATTTGTTATTCGCATACTGGGCGCATTAACGACCAACTCAAATCCACAGGTTGTACTTGTTGGTGGGGCATTGGCAAAGAATGTGTTTTGGCAAGTTGATGGCGCAGTTACCCTAAGTGGCATTGGTAACTTTAATGGAATAATTGTGGCTAATAATAGTGGTATAGTTATTAGTGGTGGAGTTGTCGTTAATGGGAGGGTGCTTTCAATAAATGGCGATATTACTACGGTAAATGTAAATATTACGGGTACTAATACAGTAGCAGCTGCATCTTCATTACCAACCTTGTGTGTTAATACAACATTAACTGATATTACGCATGCAACTACTGGAGCGACAGGAATCGGCATTGCATGGGGATTACCTGCTGGAGTTACAGCAACTTGGTCATCGAATACAATTTCACTAAGTGGTACACCATCATCTCAAGGAACATTTAATTATAGTATTCCTTTAACAGGAGGCTGTGGAAGTGTGAATGCAACAGGAACAATCATTGTAAATGATGCAGCTGGAACTCCTACAAATACAGTTACGATTGCGTCATCAATGCCAACAACTTGTATTGATACTAAAATAACCAATATTACACATACAACTACTGGCGCTTCAGGTATAGGCTCAGTAATAGGTTTGCCTGCTGGGGTTATAGCTAGTTGGTCGGCCAACACGATCACAATAAGCGGAAGACCAAGTGTTTCAGGAACATTTAACTACATTATCCCATTAAACGGTGGTTGTGGCAGTGTTAATGCAACAGGTACAATCACTGTTACTGGTGTTATTCCAATGGCAGTAAACATTCTGGCAACGGCTCCTACTATTTGTATTAATACTCCATTTACTTACAGTGCACATACGACCTCTGGTGCTACAGGAATTGGTTTTAGTACCGGATTACCACCTGGGGTTATAGCAACTTGGTCAGCCGACACAATAACAATTAGCGGAACACCATCATCAGGAGGTATATTTAACTACAGAATTGAATTAGTAGGTGGATGCGGCTGTGTCAGTGCGACAGGAACAATCATTGTATCTGTTACACCCGGACCAGATGCAAATATAACAACAGCTTCCACCTCAATATGTCATGGCGTATTATCTACGCTGAGTGGCAATGTTACAGCAACAGGTGCTTGGACTCTAACATTAAGTGATGGTCAAACGACAACTGGTTTTGGAAATGGAGCTTGGAGTCTTGTTGTAGCGCCGACAATTACTACAATCTATACGATCTCAAGTCTAGTTGATGCAAGCCCTTGTGCGTCACAATCTTCTGGTTCAGTTACTTTAACCTTACCCCTCCAAGGAACGAATATCTCAAATGATAATGAATCAGCAAGTTGCATAGTTAACCAAGCTGGATGGATACATTTTTATCATATTTCAGGGCGATTGATAGCGTCAGTCAATTCTAACGGTCAAAATTTAGGGAATGTTTCTGTAACCTCTTACCTCGATGTTACTAATCAAATGATACCACCTTGCTCGAGTCCATCTTCACCATATTCGACTGTCGTATTGCAGCGTCACTGGGTTATTACACCGAGTATACAGCCCGTAATTCCAGTCTTGGTGCGTTTGCCATTCAAAGATGCAGAATTAACAACTTTATCGATTTTATCTAATTCTAATATAGAATCAACGGATGACGTAAACACAATTGCAGATATTAAGTTGAGTAAATATAGTGGACCATTAAATGTTGACAATATTTTTTCTAACAATTGTCTAAGTGCAGGAGGAAATGAAGGAACAACGATTCACACTCAGGCAGCATCAGGTCTTACAACAACATACTCTGTTGTAACTGCGGCTCAATTTACTGATTTTTCAATCCCCGGATTCTCTGAGCTTTGGTTGCATGGAAGTTCAATAAACTCTCCTTTGCCAATTGAATTGTTAAGTTTTACCGCGGTAGTCAAGAATGAAAATGTTGAGCTCAATTGGGTAACTGCTTCTGAAATTAATAATGATTATTTTACTATTGAGCGCTCTATAGATGGAATTAATTTCACTTCAATCAGCACAATAAATGGTGCCGGACATAGCACACAAACTTTATTCTATGCAATGGTTGATATTGCCCCATTAAGCGGAATATCTTACTATCGCCTTAAACAAACTGATTATGATGGAGAAACTAGCTATTCTAGTATTGAGGCAGTAGAATTTAGTAAGATAGACACTATTATTTTTGAGATCTATCCCAATCCTTTTTCAGGCCAAACCATTTTTCGAACAACGGAAAAATTAGATGATGCCGAGTTAGTCATTTATAATGCCACTGGGAACATCGTGAAGCAAATACAAAATATTTCCGATCAAACATGTGTTTTACATTGTGAAGATCTATCGACAGGATTGTACTTTATAAGTCTTGTTCAAAACAATACAGTACTAGCTACTGATAAGATATTGATTAAGAATTAGTTAAAATACAGACAAGCCCGTATTCAGCTCTAATTCAGCTCTAATTCAGCTCCTTCAGTAATTGAAGATTTATAGAACGATAGATCAAAAAAGAATAAATCCAAAAAAACAGGTTCAAAAAATCAATATAAATTGGACAGAACTCTGTTTTATCTATTATACAAGAAGTTATATATGCAAAAGCTGATGGTTAATCGGTTAAATAGAGCGTTTGGACGAATTTATAACTGGATCTCTTTCAAAACATGTATATTATGCATGCACAACGCTACAATGAAAATTACAAGGGTATAATCTACACATCCGTGCACTGATTTTACTTAATACATGAGGCTTCTCCTTTCATGTTCGTAATCAATTTACTATTAGTCATATATGCTTAATAAGGATATGTTATTTTCTTAAATCTAAGAATTGGCATGGGATAATTTATTTGCAATTCAGGTTTGATGATTCCGCCCCGCCCCTTATCGAATTTTTTAATCATCATTTATTCTCTTTATCGAGATATAAATACTTATGTCTTTAAATTAAAGGCGTTTTAGTTAATGAGACTGCGATACAGAGAATGAATCTATTAAAGTTAAACAATAAGAAGAGCTTATGGAATTTGTAAAAAGGATAAAACTTCTGATAAATTACACTGGTTTTTTTGGGCCAAAAATTAAAAATGATCATGTTGATGTTAATGGTTTAGAAAGGTTATTACCAGCTGATCAGATTATCCGTGAATCGAAGATGAAACGCCCATTCGTAAAACTTATTATTACAGTGCTTATCGTATTAGTTTCTCCCAACATTACTTATGCACAACCACCACCGAATTTGGGCACTGCAATTGACTTTGCAATATTTACTTCAGTCGGGGCGCTAGGTAATACAGGAACTTTAACAAATATTACTGGTCATATAGGCACAAATGCTGGAGCCATAACTGGTTTTGGACCGCCTAACGTGGTTATTGGAAATATAGAAAATGGGAATCCTGTAACTGCCCAATGTCTAATTGATGTGCAGGCTGCATACGATCAAATAGTCGCTATGGTGCCTACCCAAATTCATGCACCGGCATATGGAAGCGGAGAAACACTTACTGCAGGAATATATAATACTGGTGGGGCTGGATCATTAGCTGGTACATTGACGCTGGACGCTGAAGGAAATCCTGATACACTATTTATTTTTCAATTTGGAGGTGCGTTTGCCACTGGGGCACTTTCTACAGTTAATTTGATTAATGGAGCTTCGGCTTGCAATGTATTTTGGGTAGCGGAGGGCGCTATGTCTATGGCTGCTAATACAAACATGAAAGGATCTGTCATATCAAACAATGGAGCTATATCAATGTCTGTAGGCGTTATGTTAGAAGGAAGAATGCTTACTACTGCTGGCGCTGCATCTATTTATGATGGAATAATAAATTTACCTATATGCGGAATTATCCCGATTAATTGTGATTTAGCAATTAGTGCGCTGGCAACTGATGAAACCTGTATAGGAAACAATGGATCAATTGAGCTTGTGATTTCTGGTTCGGCTATCTATGACGTTTTAATTAATGGAGTTCCTTATCCACCTTTAAATGATGTCTCAGCAAACACATATACGATTCCAAGTTTAGCTGACGGAACGTATCAAATTACTGTTATGGACACTTCATTGCTTGGATCTTGTCAAGAGGTTATTTACGTTAGCGTATTGGATGGAGGACTTACCTATAGCTTTATTGAGAATATCACTTCCTGTTTAAATGCAATTGTAGTCTATCCGGATGGCTCAAATGAAGTTATTTTAGCAAATGTTTCCCATACTTCAAATTTACTTACAACTCAGGGATGTGATTCAATAATTGTAACAAACGTCACTGTCTTGCCAGCCCTTTCATCAACGGTCAACGAATCCGTTTGTAATGGAGCTCAATACACATCTCCACAAGGAATTTCATACGGTCCTGGATCATTCAACGAGACATTAACTGGCGCTTCAGGATGTGATAGCATC
>JBLHON010000029.1:0-20565 GCA_047621865.1 Crocinitomicaceae bacterium
AGAATGTCTTAGAGTGAAATGGATGGTGTTTTTTTGACCACAATGGTGTTTTTTTAATCTACAACTATCGTGTTAGGGTAAAAGGGGATTAATTAAAATGAAGTTGTGAAGCAAGAACGATCGAATTCAACGATCCAAAAATCGAATGATCTAATAATCCACTTTCCGCTATAACCGCCCTGCAACCACAAATGCCTTGCGTTGGATGAACACGTCACCACCATCATTATTGAATGCTTCAAAAACACCCACATACGTGCCAATTGAAGCCTTGGTGTTATCGTCCTTAACGCCCTCCCATTTGAAGGTGCCTGAGGTAGCCAATAATTCAGAGATCATCACTTTGGCAATGATTCGCCCGCGATCGTCATAAATGGTAAAATTACCAACGAAGCCAGGTCCAGCCATCTCATAATTAATTTGAAGAACATCTTGGTAGCCATCACTATCTGGGGATACAACATCACTCGTGAAGCTGAATTCTCCATCTGCTATTGCTGGATAATTTTGTGAATTGAGTGCTCCAGGGGTGGCAAATCCAATTGCTTCTGCAGCAGAATGCCAATTCTCGACCGTATTTGACAAAGTAGGATCAGGTTGAATTCGCTCCAATGAAACTCCATCTGTGTTGTCCAACAATCTAAAGTGCCAATCCTCGAGGTACGAAACCTCATCCATCATTGCATTATTATACATCAGGTAAACAGTTCCCGATTCATTACTGTAGGTAGCGAGATCCATTTCGATCATTCGTCCAGATACTGCAGCAGGATAGTAGTCAACGATTTGCGCCGTGTCCTCTCCAAAAACAGCATAGGTATCCGGATACAACAAGAAATGCTCTGTAAATGTTTTAATGTTACTGATCGTGTCATCATCATAATTCGCCAATTGCCAATTCTTCAAATCAATCAGTTTATCCGAATTATTATAGACTTCAATCCAATCTTTTCCATCAGAGACAGGATCAAACAGAATTTCATTGATGATCACATCTCCAGCAACTGGAACTTCAGCCAAGGCAAACGTCCCGTTCAGTGTTGTTACGTTTAACCAACAATCGCCGACATTTTGAATCTCAATTGAATAACTCTGAGAACCCACGAAGCTTTCGTTAAATTGTAAAGTATGCATGGACGGATTTGCTGTCAACACATAATTATTTTGAATTGTAAGTGTTGGACTGATCACGAATGATGCATTGGACAATGATGTTGAGTCCATCCCTTCTGTGTAATAGATCTCCAGGAAATTTGGCGCGAGTGCAATCAACTGAGAGATTCCAGGGTTTTGTGTATCTGGTGTGTTATCGTAGACAGAATTAATCGCACCTGGCGTTCCACCCAATGAATTTGTGCTTGCAGTCCAATCAGATTCATCCGAACATGGATCGTTAGGATTGATGCGTTCGACAGAAACTCCTCCAGTAATTAATGAGTTTTGCCACCAATCATCTGTATAGTTTATTGTATCAAGCAAAAGACCTAGATCATCTTTCAGCGAAACTGCATCACCTGAATTGTTGAAACTTGGGAAACTTGTAACCCCAGTTGCGACAGCAAAAGAATCGACCCCAGAAGTTTTCGTTAAGATCATGTATCCATCGGGAAGCAGCCATCCAGAAGTTAAGGTTCCCGCACTTGATGCATCTCCTAATTTCCAGCCAGTGACATCAAATATTTTTGAACTTCTATTGTAAATTTCGATGTATTCAACAAGAGGCAAACCTACTTGAGGAGTTTCATCAAACATCACTTCATTGATAACCACATCACCTGCTGCTGGAACTTCAGCAACCAGAAACGAAAAATTTGCAGATTGATTCCCCGCTATATTCAGCGATAAATCTGAAATATTATTGGCGTCAATTGTATAATTCTGCCCGTTTGGAAATGCTGTTACTGGGACTATATGCACCAATGCAGGATTTCCTAGATCGAGCGTAGCACTTGTAATTCCAAGCACAGGAGTTAAGCTATAATTACCAACATTTTCGGCAGCTGTTTGATCTAATGGTTCGTCGAATAATAGATCTACCAAATTTGCATTTATTGCAGTTGCAGAAATTAATACTGGTGGAGCTAAGTCAAGGATTTCATCACCAACATATATACTATCGTAAAAGAAATTATCAGCATTGCTGGATGTGTATACCTGCACAAATCCAAAGTGCGTTCCAATTAATGGTGTAGCATCAGTTGCACTTGCTTCAAGCGCATAATTCTCTCCACCCGTAGGATCAACATACACTGACCAATTTCCAAGATTATCTCGAACTACACGAATTCCCAAGGTTGAACTTCCGGCAATTTGTCCAAGTGTTCCAGCAGCCAGTTCAGTATGAACAGTAGCATCTACTTTGAATAAACGTACTGCGTCATTCGAGCCAGCCTCTCCCAATTGAAGGTAAAACCCATCTGGATCAGTCGTTAAATCAGCACTGGAAGATGTAAGGTAAATACGTCCGAAATTACTGGCAGAGGGAGAAAAAGTTTGTTTTGTCCAAAGCCTCCATTCCTTATCGTCAAGTGTTGCAAGCGAATGGGGTGTACTCAAATAAGATATTGAAGCTACAGTATTATTCAGTTGCAATTCAAAAGTAGCGTTTATGATATAGTCAACGTCAGTGCCAGACCACGTAGGAGATGCTGTAAAATTCCCATCTGTGAAGTAGTCTGAAATCTGCCCGAAGCAGACTGTTTGTGTTAAAAATAACACACCAAATAAAAAGTGCCGCATAGTTGATTATAAGTGTAGACAAATATACTAATTTTGCAGCTATACATTCATCAATAGAAAGACATACCCTATGAAAGTTGCAGTTGTTGGCGCCACAGGAATGGTTGGAAATATTATGCTTCAAGTACTGAAGGAGCGAAACTTCCCCATTTCTGAACTTATTTTAGTTGCATCAGAACGTTCTGTTGGAAAGACAATCAAATTTGGTGGTGAACACTATAAAGTGGTTGGACTGCAAACGGCTGTGGATATGAAACCCGATTTGGCGTTATTTTCTGCAGGTGGCTCAACATCCTTAGAATGGGCTCCAAAATTTGCCGAGGCAGGAACTGTTGTGATTGACAATTCTTCTGCCTGGAGGATGGATCCAACTAAAAAATTAATTGTTCCAGAGATTAATGGTGATTCATTGACCAAGGAAGACTTGATTATTGCCAATCCAAACTGTAGCACAATACAACTCGTGCTTGCATTAAAGCCATTGCATCATAAATATGGCGCAACTCGAGTGGTTGTTTCGACCTATCAATCAATTACTGGAACAGGAGTTAAGGCTACAGATCAGCTTGAAAATGAACGCAATGATCGCGAAGGTGAAATGGCCTACCCTTATCCAATTGATAAAAATTGCTTGCCACACTGTGACGATTTCTTAGAGAATGGGTACACGAAGGAGGAAATGAAGTTGACGTATGAAACCAAGAAAATTCTTGATCCCGCGATCAATGTAACTGCCACAGCCGTTCGAGTTCCTGTTGTTGGTGGACATTCTGAAGCCGTGAATGTTGCCTTTACGAATGATTTTGAGTTGGGTGAAGTTCGTCAATTACTCCATGCTCAAGAGGGAATAACGCTGAAGGATGATCCAACAACAAATAGCTATCCCATGCCAATCTATGCAGAAGGAAAAGACGACGTTTTTGTTGGGAGAATACGACGCGATGAATCACAGGCGAACACATTAAATATGTGGGTTGTATCTGACAATTTGAGAAAAGGTGCAGCCACGAATGCAATTCAAATTGCAGAATTGCTTGTCGAAAAAGGAATCTTAATCGTTGAGCTAATAAAACGCTGATTTACAGTGTCTAGCTAGCTTAATTTACCTAAATTACAGCCTAAACTTGTAGTTTCCAATTTACGTTGGAATCCATTTTTTGTGCCCGATTCTGTGCACTAAACTTGGTTTAACAACTTGTTAACGTATCGATTAGGTCTTTTGGCACGACTGTTGAAAATGGCTCTGTGGAATTTAAATTATATACCATGAAAAAACTATTACTACCAATCTGCGCGATTGTAATTTCAACGCTTTCTATGGCGCAGAATGACCGATCAAAAGATGTTAAAACAAAGTACCTATCAATTCCTTCTTTGGATGTAAGCCAAGTTGATGTTTCGACACTCAGTTCTGAGTACGCGATGGATCAAGGTTCATTCGGCACAGAACGGATGAAGGATGTTAAAACTACGTGCGTTAAGAAAGGTGGCGGGCTTAAAGACGTCATCGAATTATCAACCTATTATTATGCCGTTCCCTACTCAAAACCCGATTCATACATTGTGGTGAAAGACGGAAGTGGCGAAATTATCTATGCTGCCAAAACATCCGTGAAGAGTCAAGGATCTGTCAACTTTGGTTACAAAGAATGCAATTACTGGGTTGCTGATAAGATGAAGAAAGACTGGGCTTCAAATAAAGCATCGTTTAAAGTGAGTGAGCATGCGAAATACGAGACAGAGATTTTCGATGGAGGGAAGAAACTAGTTTCGGAAAATCTCTTCTTAACTTATATTGAAGAAGAATTTGCTGTCTTTGGTGCAAAGGGGAAATCGTACGACTATGCAGCTATAGAAGGAGCTTACGAGAAAGCACTGGCGGCATACAAGAACATTCTAGGTGAAGGTCCAAATGCCGCAGATTATGGAAGTTTGAGTGAGTGCATCACCATTTGGGAAAAGGAACTTGAGTCCATTGACCTCGAAGACAAGAAAGCTCGAATTTCCAAGAGTATCGCAAAAGGATTGCATGAAAACTGCGCACGAGCGTACGCCTATCTTTACGATAGCAAAAATGCCCTTCAGCACGCAAGATCTTTCAAAAAATTATGGGGAAATATGACAACGAATAGAACTACATCAATAGATCTATTGGTTAAGCGAATCGAAAAGCAGCGGGTTTCAATTGACAAGAATCAGACACTTGTTGCTGACTTATCTGCCTTAAATGTGAAGGCGGAATCAATGACCGGTTCAGGTGTTCAAGCAAAAAAACTTGCAGCTACAGAATTCGGTCGTTTATCTGGTGAATGGGGAAGATTTAGATTGGATGAACATTCTGACATCTCAGAGAATCAGCAAGAAGATGAGAATGAAGCAATTGCATCTGGTACATTGAACCCGTATCAGAAATATGTCACTCAAGGTGTAGGTGGACCAGTTTTAATGATGACAATGGCGCCAAATTCGCTACTAGGAATTCCTGAATTAAAAGAGCTTCCTAGTGAAATGGGAGACCTTGAGGGATTGACCCAACTGATCGTTATGAACAATAAACTTGAGAGTGTTTCTCCAAATATTGGCAAACTATCCTCATTGACGAAACTTGATTTAACAGGGAATAGCTTAACTACTCTGCCACCTGAAATTGGTCAGCTAACGAGTTTAAAAATCTTGAAACTGAGTAAAAATCCCATTGAATCTTTGCCCGCGGAAATCGGAAACCTGGAGAATTTGAGTTCGTTAGTGATAAAGGGCACCAAGTTGACTCCAGCTCAGATCAGTGAACTCCAACGACTTCTACCAACGAAATGCAAAATCAAACAATAGTATGAGAATCTTAAAATTTACGCCAATCATCCTTTTAGTTGCACTTACAGCGTTCGCGTGCAAGAAGGAGTCAACAGATCCCGCTGAATTGATTCAGGGTAAATGGATCATCACGTCATCCGAAATATTGGGTGTTGAAGTTCCTGGAGATGGATCCTACTTAACCTTTGATGCTTGTGCTGCATCATGCACTGGAACAGATTATCGGGCGAGCGATCAAACTACTGGGGCGATCACGTACACCCTGAATGAAGATGCTACACTTATTACTATTGTAGATAACTCAGCAGATGGGGGCAGCTACAATGGAACATGGGATGTGTTAGAACTGAATGAAAATAATTTCAGAATAACAGTAAGTACGCTCTTAGGAAATCTCAAAGTTGAGATGAGCCAGTAAAGTTAATTCACAAAAAAAAGGATGAACACACGCTCATCCTTTTTTTTGTTCCAAAATTTCTCGGTTAAAGCTCCACTCCTAATTTATCAAGTACAGCATTCGTAATATTACAGGACTTAGAAATTGCAAGAATTGTATTCGATTCTAAGCCATTAGGATAATTCAAAATTACTGAGTATTCCTTTTCCACACGAACGGCTTCAATCGCATCCAATACTTTTTTCTCTAGGGGTTCAAAAAGAGTCTTGCGCATTTTAGCTTCCGCCTGCGTATGACCTGAGACGTGCATTTTTATTTGCTGCGTTAACTTATCAAGCTCACTGCGATGTTCAGGAGTACCTAAGCTTTTTGCAACAAGCTCTGAATAATTGGTTTTCTTCACTTCCAACTGCTTTTGCATTATTTCAGCCTCGTTCATGTACTCTTCAGTAAATGCTTTCAGCTTCAAGTTCGCCTCTTTTCGCTCGGGCATATATGCCATAACAAGTTCGATATTCGTGTATCCAATTTTTACTTCTTGAGAGAAGCCCGCTAAACTAATAAAGACAAAGAGGGATAGTGCTAGTAACTTTTTCATGTGAATCTGTTTTATGCAAAGTTATATATTTCAGACCTTTATCTGCGAAGTCGCCACTTACTTTTTAGCGCTGTTCTTCTAAAATCGTCCAGTTTTTCGTTAATCCCTTTGTTCTCGAGCTTTTGAATAAGCTTAAATGTACCCTTCCCTTGTTTGTAATCCATTTCATCTGGGAAAATTGGGATAATCGCTAGAAAGTGAACTGTGTGGCCATCCACCTGCACAGGAGCCATCTCGTTTTCGAGCCACATTGGTCTAGCAAGAAGAAAATGATTCTGCTTCATTGTTTCAGAAAGTGAGACCATTTCAGCACCACATGGCATGGTATGTCCATGTCCAAACCAGGTTTCATTTTCTACCACGTATTTTGCCAATCGTTGGATCCATTCAAACACCCAATTCATTCTCGGGTTAGACATATCTTCCCACTCCCAGTAGCTTGGAAGACAGAAAAAGAGTTCATTATATTCGTTCCCAACCTCCTTTTCAGGAACGGGCATTTTGTACTCGCTCAAACCATTTGTTACGAGCACAGTTACTGGGCTTTTCAATTCAATATCTATTACTAGAAGTGGAATGTCACCTTCTTTCACGGGAGCCTCAAGCACGCGATGTTCGCCAAAACGATTGATCAATTGTTGTTTCACAGGACAAAGATACGATAGAATTTAGCTTCTGGTCATCCAGAGAACGGATATTGAAGCTCCACTTAAAAACGATATACAACAGCAGCCTGAATCAACCCAGCAAATGAAGTCAAATGGAACTTTTCCCGTTCATTAATAACGACTTGAAAAGAATCAGGATCGAGGTATTCAACTGTTCCTGTCCCGTGAGAAGTCCCGATTGTCGCGCTCCCAAGAATAGATACTCCATCCCCCAGGTAATACTCCATTCCTGTGCCAAGCAAAAACTCGAGTGATTGATGAGAAGTAATGAGTAATAAGGCCAGAAACCCGATCAGTTTTAACATGTTGTAGAAGTATGCGTTTCTACATTTTCGGCAATTATCGTGCCTCTAGAATTCTTCGCCTACCCAATTACCTTCTCAAGTAAAATCCAAAATGCTTCACTTGAGTTAAAACATCCTTGCATGAGCATGTCATGAATTTCTTCTTCACGATTTTTACCGTAGGGTTTGGTGGACTTGAATGTTGAAAGTGCTTCTGATTGAGTCAAAAGTGCATCATGGATTGATTCGGGCGTAGACAAATCCACAGAATCAGACACTGAATTGAGTGAAATCATCTCAATGTTTTCAGCGTTCAATTTAAAGACCATGCAAGCAGAAGTACCACGATGTTCGATAAATTTTACTTTTTCATATACCTTCTGAAGAACGGTGTCAGAGAAAAGTTCAACCAATGCAATAGCACGATCATGGTCAGATTCATTCATTTCGACCCATTCTTCGCTTGTAACCCCATTGGTAATTAGAAAATATTTAAAATCCTCATCAAAGATTTCCATTTCCTCTTTTATCAATATTCTGTATTTCATTGCCGCAAAGATAGGCAATCACCTGTGAAATCCACCAACATGATTTACGATTGAAGCTTGTTTCCATTGCTTGATCAAAAGCTGTTTTGGTTATTAACCATAAGAATCATTCAAAAAATAGGAGCGAATATTCTGAATAGATTATTTTTGTTTCATGCAGCAGAAAAAAGGCATTGCCATTCTTGGCTCAACTGGCTCGATTGGAACACAGGCTTTAGATGTAATTGAGGCCTATCCTGATAAGTTTGATCTACAGGTGATCACGGGGAACAAAAATGGTGATCTCTTGATAGAGCAGGCGATCAAGCACAACCCAAATATTGTTGTAATCGCGGATGAGTCCCAGTACAAAAAAGTGAGTGATGCACTTAGCGATCTCGACATTCATGTATACGCTGGTGATGATGCAATTTCGCAAGTTTCTGAAACGAATGAAGTCCACACTGTGCTCACTGCCCTTGTTGGTTATGCTGGATTGAAACCCACGCTAGCTGCAATTCGTGCGGGAAAGCAAATTGCACTTGCGAACAAGGAAACAATGGTTGTGGCGGGAGAAATCGTAACGCAAGAAGCGCGACAAAAGGGTGTAAATATTTATCCTGTAGACTCTGAGCATGCTGCAATTTTCCAATGTTTAGTGGGTGAATTTCAAAATCCAATTGAGAAGATTTACCTGACTGCATCAGGAGGTCCATTTCGAGGATGGTCGAAAGAAGAACTTCTTAATGTACGCAAAGAACAGGCATTAAAACATCCTAATTGGGAGATGGGGGCAAAGATTACGATTGACTCAGCCACGTTAATGAATAAGGGATTCGAGGTGATTGAGGCCAAGTGGCTCTTCAATTTGAAGCCCGAGCAAATCGACGTAATTGTTCATCCACAGTCGATTATACATTCCATTGTACAGTTTGAGGACGGAAGCATGAAGGCACAAATGGGGCTTCCAGACATGAAACTTCCTATTCAATATGCACTGACTTATCCTGAACGTTTTAAAACTGATTTCCCACGTTTCAATTTCCTAGATTATCCAGAATTGACATTTGAACAGCCAGATCGGGAAACATTCAAGAATCTAGATTTGGCTTTTACAGCCATGGAAATGGGAGGGAATGCTGCTTGTGCGTTGAATGCGGCAAACGAAATAGCTGTTGACGCTTTCTTAAAAGATAAAATTGGATTTCTAGACATCAATCGTGTGAATGAACAGACGATGAATACGATCTCTGCGATTGCGAAACCAAGTTATGATGATTATGTTGCTTCAGATTTCGAAGCGCGCAAAATTGCCAACGAAATCTTGACAAAATTGGCATAAAAAAAGCCACTCTTTCGAGTAGCTTTTTCATTTCAATTTGAAGGCGTTTAGTTTCCGCCAATGCACTCTACTGACAGAACCTCATCATCGCAACCCATTGTTACTATAGCCAATGCTCCCAAACGCACAAATTCGCATTCTGGTCCATGACATACTGGTATGATAAGAACTTCCGTGATGAAGCCTGAAACAAAACATGCTGAAATAACAGTTACCTGAGCATCAACTTGCCCATTCCAACTATCGAGACATCCTGCTGCCTGTGCCGCTTGTCTTGCCTTGTTAATTAATTGATTGTTTCCGTTGTTTCCGTTCCCTTGAGCGAAAACACCTACTGTCATGGTCATCATGACAACAAGCATAAATAGTGCTTTTTTCATAGTGGTTATTTTTGATTGTTTATATTCTACAAAAGTAGTCAATAATTTAAATTCTTGAAAGAATATATAAAAAAAACGACCCCGTTTTCACAGAGTCGTTTTAATACTATTTAGATAGATCGTCTTGAATTACAATCCAATACTCTTTTTCATTGCTTTCGAGATTCCATCTTTATGAAGATAAACATTGATTGTCTTCCATCTGAAGTAGCTCTCAGAAACATACAAATATCCCTGTGGATAATTCCCAGTTCCCCAAGAGTTCTTCACTAAGAAATAACGGGTTCCTGCTTGATCTTTAAACAGACCTACAATGTGCATTCCATGGTCATCTGTAGTTGTCTTATTCTCGTATCCTTCTTGGCGCATTTCAGCTGTAACCTTCACTTCTGCAACAGGCGTTTTGAAGGCATTTGAAACTTTATCTGCTCCTGCATCAGAGAAATTGTGGTTATCATCTCCCGTAATTTCGATTGTTGATTCATCCACTGGGTTAATTGCTAATCCATTGCTGAAGCTAAATCCTTTCTCAGAAACATCTGCACCCCATGCTACAGAGTATCCACTTTTCAATGCTTCCTCGGTCAATTTTACAAGATCATCCAATCCAACGTTATGGCTCTTGCCCCAAGCCCAGTTATCCGGAATCGCAAGCATGCATTCTTCATTTATTCCATGATTCGTGAAAGAGGTCAATGACACATAATCATCCATGTTTAGTCCAAGGTATTTTGCATACGATTTTGGCGTGTACGTTTTGCCATTAAGCTCAAATTCCCCAATGTCTTCCCCTAGGTAAGCATCCAAGATTCCGTTAAGAGCAACTTTCCAGGCCTCTGTAAGTGACTTCATTTTTCTGCTCTTCATGAAGTCTAGTAAACCTTGAACTGCACCATCCAACACTGCAAACATTTCACTGTGATTGTGTTTATCCGAACCATAGTTCAATCCTCCATATACTTCCAATGGTACAATTCCGTAATTTCTGATCACATAAGGAATATCGTGAAATGCTCCACCTTCAGAGAAATTAATCTTCCCATCCATTCGAATGTATTTCTGAGCTTTGCTTTCATATGCTTTTCGCACGATGTACATTTCAGCCAAGAGATCTGGATCTTTTGTACCCATTCGAATTAATTCAGACTCAAAGAATGAAAGTGCGGAAAAACTCCAACACGTTCCAGTATATCCTTGACTTTGGACTGGCGTTGCATCTAGATGTGCAATCTTAGTGAATTTGTATTCACTTCCTTCTCCATTTGTGATAGGACCGGAATCATAGTATTGCCCGAATGCTGTCGGAATAGCCATTCCAATGAACGACAGTACAAAAATTAATTTCTTCATTTTTCTGATTTTGGTGATCAAATATACGTATAGCACCAGACGACAGCAATAATAAGTCCAAAAATGAATTGATTTATTTCAGCACCCAACCTCGGAAGCCAAGGGAAGTTACTTTTGAGCGAATCTCACTTACGGCTTCATCAGACAGTGCTGCTCCAGCTGAGACACGATGTAGGCCATTGTTCACATCAACGATCAATGCATCGAGGCCTTCAGATTTTAGTTTCGCAACGAGATTCTCAGCATTTTCCTTGCTGCCAAAACAACCCACAATAATATGAGATGCATTCATGTCAATCGCTACATGTTCAGTTACCTCTGGTGTTACTGGCTCAATAGGGCTCGTCGTGATATTTCTGTCGCGGATGTCCACAAGAACATAAGTGTCCTCTGTAAACGCGAATGGGTATACCTCGCTATTCGTTTCTATTTCATCAATTTCCTGATCAAGTGTTTTCGAAGTAACCTTGTCAAAATTGACGCTCTCAGTGAATGTCGTTTTCAAATAAACTCCATCACTCGTTTTATAGAAAGGATTAAAATCTTTAATTGACAGTACACCAGACTCTAAAACATCTGTTCGCATAGGAATCCAGATGGAGTAAAATGCGATTGGGAGGATGCACGCTGCAGCAGCATATCGCCAGTACTTTCGCTTTTTACGTGGTGCAGCAATTGCTACAATAGGTGTTGCTTCCTTTTTGGTCACTTGACCTGCAAGAATCAACGTTTCATCAACTTCTTTCTCTATTACTTGGCGAGTTACAAGAGGAATAATTTTAGCAATTGGTTCTTGAATCACAATTTCCTCAGAAAGTGCGTCCGTTTGAATCAGCTTAATATCATCCTCTGTGAGGAAATGTATCTGGCCAAGACCAAATGATGCAAGCAAAAGATTGAAAAATCGATCTTGTTCAAAACAGATGTTATTCTCTTCATCCAAGAAAAGCATCCCAACCCGATCCAATTCGATTCGTTTGCCTTTTCGCAATTTGCGATTCCAGATAGTAACCGTTTCGTTTACACTTCGTTGTGCGTCATCAAAGGAAGTGCCTAATTTCTGGGCAAGTTCATTAATGAGCAAGCCATCATTATTGATCAATTGTTTGTTGAAGAGCAATGATTTTCTTGGGGGCAGCATCGTTCCCTTAGCAAAATCAACTTTCGCTGAAATCTGCTTTGCGACAAATCCACCAAATGAAGGCACGATCACGCAATTATGTCGCAGCAATAAATCTCCTATGAGGTGTTCAATACTTGTCATCCTTACAAAAATAAGCAATTCCTATGATCTACTTACGAAAAATCACTGTTCAGGTTACAGTAAGGTCAACACAATTGCCACATCTTCTGGCACATCAATATTGGGTGTTTCGATTGTTGTCTCCACTACGCGCACTTTATATCCATAAAACATCCAGCGCAATTGCTCTAAAGATTCAACTTTCTCTAGGGTTGTTGGCTGTAAATTTACCAGTTCACGAAGCGTATTTTTGCGGTAGGCATACACCCCAATATGTCTATGGAATTCGTACGCTTTTATTGCTTGGTCACTTCCATTATGTTGATTTGGAATTGGGCTTCGTGAAAAATATAGTGCGTCATTCTGGTGATCCAATACCACTTTAATTCGATTAGGATTGGATTTATCATTGTCAGAAACTTCCTTGATGCCAAGGGTTGCAATTCCCACATTCTGATCGGAAAAACTCTCACAGAGTGCATCTAATTGGCGGTAATCAATCAAGGGCTCATCTCCTTGGATATTGACAATTACGTCTGCCTCTATCTGTTCGGCGATCTCTCCACAGCGATCTGTCCCTGTTCGATGTGAATCAGATGTCATACTCACTTCACCTCCAAAGCGCGTGACTTCATCAAAAATTCGTTGATCATCAGTGGCGACAATTACGCGCGTAAGTTTTGCTGATTTCTTCGCCCCTTCATAGACGCGCTGGATCATTGTTTTTCCTTTAAGATCAATAAGAGGTTTCCCTGGAAATCTAGACGATTCGTATCTAGCAGGGATGATCCCAACAATTTTCATTTGCTTAGAATTTCAATTGTAGCTGGAAGATGAAATTTCTAGGAGCTTGAATATCACCTGGTCGTGTCACATATTCTGCATTGAGCACATTATTGACAATGAACCCAACTCGATAATGTTCCATGAACTCATATCCAAATCTCAAATCCATCACAAGCGAACCATTGTTATTCTGCTCTCTGTATTCTTTCAATCCAGGAAGGATGCTTAAACCTGGGATAACTTCTCCTTCGAAAATTGCGTCAATATTAGTCATGTAACTATTATATCGCGCAGATGCTCCAATGCTGAATCCTTTCCATTGCGCCTGAATATCTGCTTTAAAAAGGTGGTTGAATCTGTACTTCAAGACAGTCGATCCACTATCAGAAAATGACGATATGTATGCTGAATCGGCATTTAGACTTACTGGATTCATGTACGTATATCCTATCAGAGATGTTAATTCCACATCCTTGATGAACCCTTGACTATTGAATGAGAGCTCCAATCCTGTGATACGCGCCTTTTCTGCATTCTGAGCTTGAAAACCAAACCAATCGTTTACATAACCTGGTGCTTCTGGATCCAAGCTAGCAGCGATTGAATCTGGGAGATAGAATCCAAATGTGAATTCCATCATATTACTGTATTGGTTAATGAATCCAGAAAGATCCAATAATCCTTTCCATTTATCTCCTATTTTAATCGCTTGCTTGATTCCAATTTCGCCCGCCCAACCTACTTCTGGTCGCAATCCTGGATTCGGAAAGACGTTCAAGGCACCAACACTTGTCTTTGTATATCTTTCTGCTACGGATGGGTAGCGGATTCCTTGTCCAAAAGAAGCGCGAAGATGCGTGTATTTGGCAACTTGATAATGTGCCCCAAGCCGAATAACGGGATAGACTGGCAACGTGAATGACGAATCTTTTCCGAAGTAGAAATCTGAATCCCCAGAACGTTTATCTTGCTCAAAATACTCAAATCGAAGTCCAGCTGTAAGGTCTAACTTATCAAAACGCTGTTCATACTGCGAGTAAGCAGCATAGTTATTTGAGTAATGATCTCCAAAAAGGTTAGAGAATACATCCGTTCTTAAATAGGTTAAACCTGAGGTCAATGCTGTTCCCTTGTTCCATTTATGTTGGAATTGATAATCGCCATAAATAACATGTGAATTTGAGTTTTGCGATGGGTTCGTTACATTATTGCTGTTGATTCGATACAAGCGTGTTTTAATCGAGTGTAGGTTGTTTCTTTTATCAAAAAACTTGACATAAGGGTCAATGCTTAATCGCAATCCAGAAGCATATGTGAGTGTCGATCCAGCTACACTTGTATCAGCTCCACCACTAGGTGTGTACCCAAGTGAATCACTCTCCCAAATAATAAAATAACCTGCATGCTGAAATTGCATGTTGTAGCCAATTCCGGCTTTCAGGTTTTTCGCTTTCTCTGGTCGAATATAAATCGTTCCACTTATACGTCCACGTTGTTCTGTTTCTCCATTTTTATATCCGTCAGATTTATATCCATTCGTTGAAACAGTATATCCAAAACGTTTATACATTTTGCCATAGTATGCTTCAGCCTGATAGAACAAGCGAGGCTTAGACCACCATTTCAGAGATGTTCTTTTAGGGCTATCGTAGAATCCTGTTTGCACTTTCCCTCGGAACTCGCCTTTCAATGTTGGTTCGCGCTCTGTAAGAGATATAATTCCATTTAGTGCTCCACTTCCATACAAAACAGAAGACGCGCCCTTCATGATTTCAATTTGCGAGGCACACTCAATTGGCACTGCATTCCATTTTGTGTCTCCAGCATCTCCAGATAACAATGGGATTCCATTCCAGAGTAAGAGCACGCGACTACCTGCACCATATGCAAATCCACTTCCTCCACGGATGCTTACCTGTCCGTCCATGGCATATACCCCTGGAGCTTGGTCAACAGCCTCCTCTAGATTCGACAAACCTTTGTTGTCAACTAGATCTGGGCGAATTATTTCCATTGAAATCGAAACATCTTCAATCTCTTGATCTCTGCGACCAACTGAAACAACTACTGTCTTCAAATCGCTAGTCGGCAATTTCATTTCTATGTTTAGATCTCCCGGACCTTCAACGATCAAAGTGTCATTAACAAATGTTGCTGCTGAAATAACAAGGGTTGTTGGATAGCTCACAGGCGTGAGCGTAAATTTTCCATCCACATCACTCAACACCTTCTCTCCTGTGGAAGCGATAATTTTCGCTCCATAAACTGGCCCAGTTCCAGTTTCATCCACGATAACTCCATTTATCTGAGATAAAGAAACAAACGGGATAATAAAAAATAGCAATAGCAAGTTTTTCATAAACGAAATTTTCGTAAATTCAAGAAGCCTAAAATACCATTTTTTGTGAACTATACCATACAACACTATCGAATTGCACTAACATTGCTGTATGGTGTTGGTCCAGTAAAAGCACTGGATCTCATTGATCGACTAGGAAGTGTTGAACCTCTTTTTACGTTGAGTTTAAAAGAGTTACATCACCAAACTACGTACCCAATTAGTTTCTTAAGTAGAATGAAGAGAGCAGAAGCACTTAACGTTGCTGACGCCACCATAAATTCCATGAAAGTCAATGGTATCAATGGTCTTTTCTATACTGACGAAGCTTTTCCACGGCGTTTAAGAAATTGCCCAGACGCTCCACTATTTCTGTATCAGAAGGGAAATATCGACTTCAATAAACTGCATTGGGTTTCTATCGTTGGCACCAGAAATGCGAGTCCTTATGGCAAGAGAATTGTGCGTGATTTAATCGCTCTATTCCAAGGGAAAAATATTGCCGTAGTTAGCGGACTCGCCCTTGGAATAGATGGCTATGTGCACAAATACTGTTTGGAATATGACGTGCCTACTGTTGCAGTTCTAGGTCATGGTTTTGACCGAATTTACCCCTATCAACACAAGGCATTAGCGAACGAGATTACAGAAAGGGGTTCTTTACTCACAGAATTTATTCCTGGCACGGTTCCAGATCGTGAGAATTTCCCAAAGCGCAATCGAATTGTAGCGGGCATGTGCGATGCAACAATTGTTGTAGAAAGCAAATCAAAAGGAGGTTCGCTCATCACGGCTGAGCTTGCGAATGGATATAATCGTGATGTGTTTGCATTTCCAGGATCTATTCATGCTGAAACATCAAGTGGCTGTAATCAACTTATCAGATTGAATCAGGCACACTTAATTCAATCTGGGAAACACTTCCTTGACTTTATGGAGTGGGAACCAAAGAGCCCTTCTAAAACAGCTATTCAAACGAAACTATTCACTAACCTCAGCAGTTCTCAAGAGCGTATTGCAACATTAATTTCGGTGAAACCCATCCACATTGATGTTCTTGCAGGACAATTAAAGATTCCTATCTCAGCCTTAAATGCCGAATTATTCAACTTAGAGATGGATGGAGTTGTTCAACAGCTTCCTGGAAAGATGTATACATTGTATTAACGAAAAATGGCCGCTGAATCAGCGGCCATTTATAGAGTGAACGAGTTTATTCGTTCTTATCTTCTAACATTTATATTAAACAAGCGTCTGTTGTCAACAACGTCTGCCAATTTAGTCAAGGCTCGTTTCGCTTCTGATTGAAGACTTCCACGCATCCCAGCAAGTAATTGTTGTTGCTCAACAACGTAATCTTTCGTTTGTGGTGCTTTTGTTGTTTTATCCAATTTCACTACAAAAACTCCAGATTTTCCTTCAATTGGCAACGTTCGCTCACCATCTTTCAATCCAGCAAAGATTGCTCCAACCACGTCAGGCTCCATTCCAGCACCTGTAATTTGTGGGTTTGCAAGTGTTACTTCAGCTTTTTGAGGAGTTGTCCCAGCAATACTTGAAAGGGATTTGCTTCTCATTTCAGACTTAAAACGTTTAACCGTTTGTTCTTGAATGTATGCTTGCTTAAGGGCATCTTTAATCTCTTCATAGCTTGGTTCACCTGTACCTTGACTTCCAGCATAAATTGCAATTACGTGCTTGTTCTTGTCTTTAATTGGAGAACCAACTAACGTTCCAACTTCTTGTTCTTCCGTATATGCCAATTCAAGAATTTTATCTTCAGCATACTTTGTTGTAAATCCGTAAGTAACTGGTGCATTGTCAAGAAGTTGAACTGGTTGAGTTCGGTACTTTGCTCTACTTACTAGCGTATCGAATTTTACCACTTTCTTGTTTGGATCTTTGATGTTTGAAAGTTTCTCATCAAGCATATAAAGCAAACTGTACGCCAAACTGTCCGTCGCTTCCATTGTTTTTAAACTCGGTTTCAATGTTTTCTGAAGCACTACAAGACGAGGGTATAAACGTCCTCTTCTACCTGTCACTTGAACTATGTGAATTCCGTATTGTGATCGTACTTGTCCAATTTCTCCAATTGGCTTATCTGCCACGTAAGCTGCAAAAGGTTGTACCATTTGAGCATAGAAGAAATCTCCTAGATCTCCATCTTTCACTTTAGATCCTTCATCATCACTAAATTGCTTAACGAATGAAACAAAGTTATCATCATTAATATTTGCCATGATACTATCAGCTATGGCTTGTTTTGCCACTTCTTCACCTTGCTGTATGCTTATAAGTATGTGACGTGCATTAATAGTATCAGACGTAAAACCAATTACTTTGGCATAAGCTGTAGCTCCTTCATTATCGTATGGTCCAACAATATCTCCCAATACAGCTGCTTCAAATTTTGAATCTTGATCAGCTGGATAAGTAATGTATTGATTTTGCGCATTTGGATGTGTCTTTGGAAGAGCAGTACTAAATGCAGTACTCGTAAAGAATTTGAAATCACTTTCTTTCAAAACGAACAATGAATCGTTCGTAGTTACAGCAAATCTATCACGTTGTGCATCTAGTTTTCTATTGAACTCAGTTATGTCACTGCTAGAAGGTTCGATTGGAATATCAAAATAATGAACCTTTTTTGAAGCGTCTTTAACCTGATATTTCTTGTCAGACTTATGCTTCTCGTAGTAAGCTTTCAATGTTTTTTCAGATGGATCAAATTCACCTTCTTTAATTTCACGGTACCGTTTGATCACGTAAGAAATATTCTTGACCTCATTTTTAGCAAAATATTCATTCTTTGCTTCGAGTGATGTAGAATACATTCCCTGACCGAGAACGTCAAAATACTTTTCTTGTTTTCTTTTTTCCGTATAGTATTCTTTACTGTCTTCCCATCCCTTCACTATTTCAGGGTCGTCAGAAGCTTGCATCTCATCAATTCTTGCTTGGAGCAATTTTGGATTAAACGCTTTCGTTGTCGAATCAATAAAATTCTTTTCTAGGTCAGGAAGAACTGTAAATCCGTCCGTTCCATACAAATATGCATCAAACTCAGTCTCACTTACGTCAATTCCAAGTGCTTCATATTCTTTTTCAAGAAGCAGTTTTTCCACGAATTGTCTCCAGACAGCTGTTTGATCTACTGGTTGTGGTTGTTGTTGCTGTTGAGCTGCTGCTTTACGCGTGTTTTCTTCTGCCAAAGCCACTGCCTCGTTGAAGTCATCGAAGTCAACCTTCTCCCCGTATATTGTTCCCAATCCGTATTTGGGTTCGTCCGCCCCGGTCATTTTTGACCAATCCCCCATGATAAAAGCGACAAGCGCTACACCAATCACGATTAGCACTAACCAACCGTTATCACGAATTTTTCCAATAATTGCCATGTTTTCTTTTCTAAATGAGTCTGCGAATATAACTAGATGAATTCATTATTAAAAGGATTTCTAATTTATTCTTAACTACAGATAACTAGGGGTTGGAATCAAAAAATCCGCATCTGGTTTAGATGCGGATTTTTTCTTTACTATTTAAAGGTGATTTCGATGTTATCTCCCACCTTCTTTTTCTTTAAGTCCTTCCTCTGCTTTTTTCTTTTTGGCGTCTTCTTCAACCTTCGCTTTGGCATCTGCTTCTGCTTTAGCCTTAGCCGCTGCTTTCACTTTTGACTCAGCATCTACTTTAGCTTTTGCTTCTTTATCGGCCTTCGCTTTAGCTGCTGCCTCTTGCTCAGCTTTCACTTTGGCTGCTGCTTCTTGCTCAGCTTTGGCTTTAGCCGCTGCTTCTTGCTCAGCTTTCGATTTGGCCGCTGCTTCTTGCTGTGCTGCTGCTTTAGCTGCTGCTTCTCGTTGAGCTTTTGCTTTGGCTGCTGCTTCTTGCTGAGCTTTGGCTTTAGCTGCTGCCTCTTGTTGAGCTTTCGCTTTTGCCGCTGCTTCTTGCTGAGCTTTTGCTTTTGCTGCTGCATCTTGCTGTGCTTTCGCTTTTGCCGCTGCTTCTCGTTGAGCATTTGCTTTAGCTGCTGCATCTTGTTCAGCTTTTGCTTTTGCTGCTGCATCTTGCTGTGCTTTCGCTTTTGCCGCTGCTTCTTGTTGAGCTTTTGCTTTTGCTGCTGCTTCTCGTTGAGCATTTGCTTTAGCTGCTGCATCTTGTTCAGCTTTTGCTTTTGCTGCTGCATCTTGCTGTGCTTTCGCTTTTGCCGCTGCTTCTCGTTGAGCATTTGCTTTAGCTGCTGCCTCTTGTTGAGCTTTAGCTTTTGCCGCTGCTGCTTCTTGTTGAGCTTTTGCTTTTGCTGCTGCGTCCTGTTCTGCTTTTCCTTTGGCAGCGGCTTCTTGTTCAGCCTTCGCTTTAGCTGCTGCTTCTTGCTGAGCTTTTGCTTTGGCTGCTGCTTCCTGTTGAGCTTTTGCTTTAGCTGCTGCTTCTTGCTGAGCTTTTGCTTTGGCCGCTGCTTCTTGTTGTGCCTTTGCTTTGCTCTCGTCGTCCTCTTTAGCACATGGTCCTAAAGATGCACCCTGAGCTATATAACTATCCAATTGATCAATTGGCACTTCCATTGTCTGAGAACCAATAGACCCTTGAGGCGTAAAACAAATGGTTACCTTCTGCTCTGTGAAGCCAGGTCCAGGACGGCCTTCTCCACTTTCTATTTGATTTTCGAGTGAAGTTGTATCCGTTTCAATACCATTATTTCCATTTGGATCTTCGATACAAGCACCTTGAGTTGCTCCCTGTTCCTGATAATTCTGCCATTCAGAAGCTTTGATCTCAATCGTTTTTCCTTTCAGGCAAATTGTCATTTTTGCCTCTGGACATGGCCCTTGAACGGCGCCTTGAGATAAATAGCTCGCTAATTGCGAAGATTGAACGTTCATCTCGTTTCCTCGGAAACAAATCTGCACAGTTGCTTCTGGACAAGCACCTCGTGTTGCTCCTTGAGCTTGATATTGCTGCCATTGGGAAGCATTGATTTCCATCGTTTTCCCTTTGTGGCAGATCGTCATTTTTGCTTCAGGACATGCTCCCTGTGTAGCTCCTTGTGCCTGATATTGTTGCCATTCAGAAGCGTTGATTTGAACTGTTTTACCGTTGTGGCA
>JBLHON010000030.1:0-20486 GCA_047621865.1 Crocinitomicaceae bacterium
ATGCACTAAGAGGTTTCTGGGGCAAAAGCTTAGAGTTTGGGTACATCGATATATTCAAAACAATTGAATTTCTCCAGCTTCCCTATCCAAATACCGAACAGTTATTCATGCAAATGGTCTTTAATGTTGCAGCATCAAATCGAGATGATCACACAAAGAATTTTTCTTTTTTAATGAACGAGAAGGGCGACTGGTCTTTATCTCCAGCGTATGATTTAACCTTTCCTCGAGATCCCTATGAATTATTCAATTCGGCCCATCAAATCCACATAAATGGAAAAACTAAAGATATCTTAAGAGAAGACATAGTAGCAGTTGCAGAATTGGCTGGAGTAAGGAATTACAATCAAATAATCAACAATGTAATTGACCATGTTTCTTCGTTCTCGGAAAGAATCAAAGATTATCCAGTAGAGTCGAAGACTATTAATTTAATCGCCAAGGATCTTAACGCAAATATTGACAAGCTGATGTAGCGACACAGTTTGAATGACCAAAATTCACAACGAACCAGCATCAGTCTATTATAGGCTTCCCCATGTTTTCACTGTCAAACAGAATTGCACTATCCATAAGGAAGTTCACTAATAATCTTAATTAGGACAAATCAAGAACATCTGAAAAGGAGTCAATATGGACTTTTTTAATAGTCCTAACGACTAGATCTCTCCAAGAAAGACATTCTTGAAAAACTTTAACACTCAAAATGTCAGGGACTTAATCGATAATTCACTAAATTGCCGGCTAAAGAACCTTTTTTAAACAACTCGTAATGCTAAAACGACACTACCAACACTCTCTATGTTCCGTAATATTTCTATTTGCAGCAGGTTTTACCTGGTCGCAAAATGTTGGAATCGGCACAGCAACTCCAGCTCAAAAATTACATATTGATGGCTCAGCGGCTGGAATGCAAACACTAAGAATTGATGATCTCATGACCGGACAGCCAGGTAATAACCCGCCCATTCCCAAAGTGAATTTGGTGTCTGTTGCTGTCGACATAACAACTGGTGATCTTGTCGCAACTGATCTTTCAGGATGGCGATTGGACGGAAATGCCAACACTATTAACGCAGGATATACAGGAAGTTGTCCAAACCTAATTGGTACAATGGGCGCCAACGATTTTATTGGTACTTCTGATAACCAAGACTGGATTATCGCTACAAATAATGTTGAGCGAGCTCGATTTCTAAGAGATGGACAACTCGTGGTCTATACAAAAGGAACAGCAACTCCTATTTCTTCCCCTACTGGATGTATCCCTGCATATCCAACTATAGACAATGCCTCTTTTTATGGAGTTGGTGCTGTTTATCCTTTGAACGCTTATTCTGAAACTGCACCTGCGATTTATGGTGCTGCAGATACTGGCCCTGGGGCTTCCCTTACATCAGCATCTGGAAATGGAGTTGAAGCTTTTGCAGGGGCACTTGGTGGTTCAATGTATGGTGATGGAATCAATACTTCACAACCACGTTGGAGAACTGCAGGACAGAATGCTATTTCATCAGTAGAAGGTGCATTAGGAAGTGGAATCATTTGTGGTCTTCGTGGAAGTGCACGTGGCGATGGCGGATTGGCATGGGGAGGTGAGTTTACTGTGAACGATGCCACCAATGGTGACTTCATGGTTGCTGTTGGAGCAAATTGGGCAGGAACATTTTACAAGGTTTGGGATCCATTTGGAGGTGGAGGTTTAGTATCTACTTCACGTGAAGATCATACAGGACAAAATGTTACGCTTTTCGCACCTGAATCACCAATGCCATTATATACTGATTATGGCACTGGTCAATTGGAGAATGGTGTAGCTAGTATCGATCTCGATCCAGCATTTGCACATATGATTTATGTTGATGAGGCAGACAATGCTCCTTTGCGAGTGATTGTTCAGTTAGAAGGAGATTGCAATGGTGTATTCGTTACAAATAAAACTGCAACTGGCTTTGAAGTTAGAGAATTGAGCGGCGGAAATTCCAACGTGAAATTCACATACACAGTTACTGCAAACACGAAAGATGTTGTTCATGCTGAGGATGGATATCACCAACACATTCAAAGCATTCGATTCCCACATGCATTGGATAGACCAGATGGACGTGAGGAAGTTAATACAGTTACTCCAGGGAAAGTTGCTCCAGGGAAAGTTTGGAAATAGAATCTAGATAAGAACATATTTATTAGAAGAGAAAGCTTCATCGAAAGATGGAGCTTTTTTTGTGGACGAATATTGATTGATGTGAGCCAGTCGCTCAGTAACGATTGGCATGTTAATCAGAAGTCGTCATTATCTGATGAATTCTCCTCCTTGAAAATGCCAAACTATTTCTTCGGACTTGTAATTGAAAGTGCCGTTTTCCTCATCATATGATTCTATGTATTCTCTGTAGCAAAGAGTCTTCTTCGTTTCATTATAGGCCAATTCAACATCTTGCCATCGTTTAGAGACTATCTCAAGAGTTGATTTCCCTGCAAAACAATCCATTACGCCAATTGAATCTCCAAAATCCTTAAAGACTTTGACAACCCTATGATGATTACCAGATCCTTCGCTGCCGTAACCAAAAGCAATATAAAAAGTTGAACTATCATCCGTTATTTGCTCTATGTTATAATAACCAACACTCTTTTCAGTTGATTCCGGATTTAATTTCTGCGTTCGAGGTGCACCTTGAGAATCGAAAGTTTGAATGATGTTTGTATACTCATGCCACGACCCGCCATCTAAATTATCGCACGAAATAATTCGCAGTTTTTCATCCTTTGAATTTGAAACGACAACCTTATTAATTAGCGAATAGGCGATTGCCACAGGCTTCATTTTTGTCGAATAAGAATCGACCAAAAAATAATCCGTGTTAATTAAAGTGCTGTCATCAACCTTTATCGCGTGAGTGAAAAGTCTATAAAGTGTGGAATCGAAAATCTGAAATATCGAATCTCTATTTTCACCGAACATTTCTGCTAGCCTATCCTGCTGAAGTTTTCCCGATTCAAGAGCAAGATTTCTAATCTCCTTGGTTTGAGAAAAAAGAATCCCTGGAAAGAGCATGATTAAGAAAAGAATTCTGCGCGTCATAGTTATTAAACCTTTAGATGTAATGTCTTTTAGCTTAAAAGTAATGACTTTGAACTACAATTGCTTGCACTATTTCAATCTGAGTATGCTGACCAACGCATATTCTTTCTCCCTCTCACAACTACATTTAGCATGAATTGCGCAAATCCATGTTTAGTAGGAATTGAAGAGCTCAACAAGACTCCTAAACAACTTCTAAAGCTTGTTGACCTAATGGGAAGAGAAACTTCTTACAAACCGAATACAGCACTCATTTATATGTACTCAGGGTTCTATTGAACGCGTGTACCAACTTGATTAGAAAGCAGCTATAAAAGGATTCAGTATCTTTATTAAAACTAACATCATGAAACTATCACTACTTCCGATCATTGCTTTTCTTAGCGTGAACACTTATGCTCAGCAAACTTCTGTTCCTGACGACAACTTTGAAGCTTTTCTTGAGGCCAATGCAATGGGTAACGGGATTCCTAATGATGACTTTGTCACAACTGCCAATATCAGCAGTGTTACAAATCTGATTGTTTGGGGCATGTCGATCAGCGATTTAACTGGGATCGAAGATTTTACAGCTTTAAACTCATTGAATTGTGCAAGTAATAATCTATCATCTCTAGACGTAACTCAGAATACTGCGTTAACTATTTTGTACTGTTCTGATAACGTGCTTACCTCCTTGGACCCATCTCAAAATACCGCGCTAACAATTTTTGATTGTGCGAATAACTCTCTGACATCCTTAGATATATCTCAGAATATTGCGTTAGATGAATTGTATTGTCATCATAACCAACTCACTTCTTTGGACGTCTCTCAGAGTCCTGCATTAACGTTAATCTACTGTTATAATAATCAATTAAACTCCTTGAATATAGATCAAAATACAGCCTTAACAGATCATAGATGCTCATACAATCAACTCACGACTTTGAATGTCTCTCTGAACACAGCATTAATTAAATTGTACTGTACCAACAACCTAATTACATCTTTGGATGTCTCTCAAAATACTGCCTTAACGCTCTTGTATTGTTATGATAATAGCCTTACAATTATTGATGTATCCCAGAATGCTTCCTTAATTCAATTCGATTGTTCTGCGAATCAGCTAAGTTTAGTAGATGTATCCTTGAACATTGCATTAGGCCAGTTTGGTTGCAGTATGAATCAATTAATCGCATTAGACGTATCTCCCAATACTTCTCTGCAGTATCTGAATTGTAATAATAACCCACTGGAATGTTTAAATGTGAAGAATGGAAACAACACTAATCTCACTAATTTTTTCGCTGATTTTTGCCCATCATTAACGTGCATTGAAGTGGATGATGTCCTATGGTCTTCAACAAATTGGATTTTCATTGATCCTCAAACTACATTTAGCATGAATTGTGCAAATGCCTGTTCGTTAGGAATTGAAGAGCTGAATGGCGCTCCAAAAGAACTCTTAAGGATCGTAGATTTAATGGGAAGAGAAACTTCTTACAAACCCAATACTGCACTCATTTATATGTACTCTGATGGAACTATTGAGCGCGTGTATCAACTTGAGTAGTGAGGATTAACTTGTTCGTAATTCTGCTTTTGTCTTAAGGAGATCATTTCTCATGACATAGTATTGCGCAAAAAAAACAACCATTGGATGATTTCGGATAATGTTCTTTTGCAGCTTCTACAGCCGTCGCACAATTAAAAAATTCGCCAAGGTTAATTCGATTCACTTCATTTGGAAGAAACAAACAAGTAGCCTGATGGACTTCGTGATCTCCATTGGCTTGAACATTTTTATTGACGTAAAATCTCATTGAGTCAAAAGTCAATTTATTCCGCGTTCAAAACAACGGTATTAATACCCATTTCATTTATAGGTATAAACACCTATTGGACTAGGTATTTATACCTACTGGGGACACAGTATTGATACTGAAAATAATATAAAACACTGTCTATCAAAAAAATAAAACCATGAGCCATTTCGTTCGAGAAATCAGGCTCCATTTTATCTATAATTAAAACGTAAATTAAAATATAATTAATCTTAAATACTATATACTATGGCTTTTGATGGAACAGAAGGTGGCGAGATCACCTTATCAACAGGGTCCGATTGGACTCAAAATTACCGCGACCAAGTGGCAACCGGAGCTACCAAGGGACACTTCTTCGGCAAGGACATTTTAACCGCGCTTCTTGATCAAGAAGGATGCGTGGGCATTCGAATGTACTACGGAATCGACGACGAGGAACAAAAAGTTCTTATTTTAGCTGGTGCCAATGGCGAGGAGAATGATATCCTTGAACTTGTAGCGGATAAAAGTATGCCGTGTCCATCTAGATGTGGGGTAGCGAATGATTTAAACAGCTGATTTTACATGGACTTACTGTATGATATTTTGGAAAAATTATCAATGGTAAGTTCTTTGGTTCCACTCCTCTTATTTGCATTTATTGGATCTTGGAAAACAGGAACGCGTAATTTACTTCGCCTTCTTTTTTGTATGGTTATACTCGAAGTTGTTACAGAATATATTTGTGGCTATCTATCACTAAACTATATTAATAATCAAATAGTAATTCATCTGTACACGGTGATTTTCACCACTCTAATATTTTTCTTGTATCGAAAACTCATCAAATCTCGACCCATATTATATGTAGGGCTAGGATTACTAATAATATTCTATATCACAGCCGGAAGTGAATTCATTGCGAATTATAACGGCCCAAACACATACGCCTATTCCACTCTAAGTCTAATTTCCATATTTTTCTCCGTAGCTCTGTTTTTTCAAATGATTAATGATTTGAACATTGATAGCTTCAGATCTAATGGTTACTTTTGGATAAACAGTGCCATCCTTTTTTACTTTGGCACTACTTTTTGCCTAACACTATTTGAATCGTATGTGCATCTTGAACATCCAGATTTACTGATGCAGATATGGCCCATACAATTATTGTCTAACATTATATTTTATTTCATGTTATCCAGAGGAATATGGCTGATAAATCGAGCATAACATTAATCATTATTTTGAGTTGCTTGATCATGTTTATGATGTTCATGACCATTATTATTTTCGTTGTTGTGCAAAAGAGAAAGGTTGGCGAACGACAGCGAAAGTATGAAGTAAACCTCAAAAACAAAGAGCTTGAACTACTTCGGGCCGTCATTGATACACAAGAAGATGAGCGTCAAAAAATTGCTCGAAATCTTCACGATGAGATAAATCCCTTGCTCTCTACGCTTAAACTTTATGTTGGCAAGCAGTTGAAAGACTCATCTGCCAATCAAGAAATTCTCGTAAAAGAGAAAGAAATTATTGACAGTGTGATCGGCAGTATTCAAACGGTTACACAAGATCTTTCTCCACACATTTTGCATAGATATGGCTTGATTAATGCCTTGAAAACACATTTAGATTCTATTGAAGATACAGAAGCTCCTTTCGAAGTTGAGTTTGATGAAGACCAAGAACTCTCAAAAATCGTTGAATTAAATACGTATCGCGTCGCCCTAGAAATCATCCAAAATATTCGAAAGCACGACCATCCATCTTGGATTCGAACTGCATTAAAAATAGAGAAGCACTTGCTGACTTTAATCGTTCGTCACGATGGTGTTGGAATCACAAATGAAGAATTTGTTGCCCATGCTGATAGCGCTTCAGGAATTGGATTAAACTCTCTAAAAGCGCGAACAGTTTTACTCAAGGCCAATCTAGATTATTCGAAAGGCGAAGAAGCCTCAGTTGTATTTACTGTACCTTTGAACGATGAGTAAGAAAATTAATGTCGCCATAGTAGAAGATCACGATATGGTGCGTCAGGGCATGGTTATGATGCTGAAAGAAGATAAGTACATACGCGTAGTCTTCGAAGCTGAGAATGGAGCTGTGGCATTGGAAAAGCTGAAAGAAAAGGAAGTTGATATTATTTTGCTCGACTTGGAATTACCCGTAATTGACGGGCGCAGGATTTTAAAGATTCTAAAAGAACGCAAGAAAGATGTCTCAGTGATTGTAATTAGTGCTCATCACCAAAAAATTGAAATCATTGACGCCATTGCTTCTGGAGCAAAAGGGTTTTTACCAAAACACTGTGATTTTGACAAAGTAATTGACGCTATTTATGCCGTCCATGAAAAGGGATTTTATTTCGATGATATTGTTTCACAAGCCTTG
This sequence comes from Crocinitomicaceae bacterium, assembly GCA_047621865.1. GTDB lineage: Bacteria > Bacteroidota > Bacteroidia > Flavobacteriales_D > Crocinitomicaceae > UBA4466. The sequence continues at coordinate 7,270 of JBLHON010000030.1, forward strand.
GTATTTGATGTTATTAAGAAGCAAGATGGTGCACAGGGATTTCTAGCACCACTGAGCACGCGTGAAATTGAGGTCATCCAACTTGTTTGTAGAGGAAAAACAAACAAAGATATTGCAGATGAATTATTCCTGAGCAAGCGAACAATTGACAGTCATCGTGCTAAAATTTCAATTAAGACAAACACGTCTAGCATTGCAGAGCTGGTGCTTTATGCGATCAGACATGAAATTCACAAGTTGAATTAAGTTATACTATAATTGAAAGAGCCCAGCCTTCAACGAATAGATCAACAACTCTTGCGCATTTTTAGTATTCGTCTTTAGAAAGACATTGTTTCTGTGATTTTCAATCGTTCTGATGCTAATATTTAGGGTGACCGCCATTTCACGGTTTGTCTTACCAGTGCAGATCAACGGTAAAATTTCCTGCTCCCTACACGACAGTAATTCCGTTTCATAATTGGGATAAATTATTCCGAATTGGTTTAAATCGGAAATCAACTTAGGCGATACTTTTTCATCAAAATAATACTTGTCAGCTGCAACTATGCGAATTGCATCTATCACGATCTGCAATTCGGAATTCTTTGGAAGAAATCCCTTTGCACCTCTGGCAATGCAATCATAAATAACCTGATCATTGTAATGTGAGCTAAGCATAATCACATTTACATTCTTATACTGTGCTGAGATTGATTTCAATGCCATTAATCCATCCACAATTGGCATTTCTATATCAAGGAGCAAGACATCAATCGATTGCTCTTTCAATTCTCCGAGCAAAGATGATCCATTGTTAACATCAAAGACAATATTAAAATCGTCTTCCGTAGAAAGCATACTAATCAAACCATTTCTAAATAGGTCATGATCTTCGGCTAAAGCTATGTTAATCGTTGAATTAAAACTCATGTAGTTCAAATATAGAACAGAACGACCATATTTTAACAAAAAAACATCATTTTCAGGTCAAATTAGGTATTTATACGGATTGATGTTAACCCATAAATTTCAGACATTTGAATCCCTTAAGAGTTTACCACGACAAGACAAAGGCTTATCAGTCCTTCGGGCGGTCTGATAAGTTAAACTAAGATAGAACGCCATACCACTGTTCACTAGTTATTTATTTATTCGGATTTATCTGTAAAAAGATAAATTCGGGTTGATAAATTCTTTACTGATGTCAAGATCAGGGCACATTGAAATCATAGAATTAACACATCGTAGAATTTGTAATCCTTCGTATGATAAATCTTCCTAAAATTATGTGATTCCAAATTACAAAATAGCGTAGATATGTCTGTCTACTATTTGCTCAATTATTTCGATGTTTTCTCGCTTTCTTCTTATGAGCTTTGGCATCTTTACTATCCATCTCTTCCTCAATACCACTGCTGGGTAGAACAAAAGAAAACGGTAGTGTGCATCTAGTTGTAACGTTGATCCCTGACATCTTACCAGGCACCCAATTTGGCATCATCCTCACCAGTCTTAGGCACTCGCGATCAATTGATGGACAAACACCACGCATAATCTCAACGTTTGTAATCGCGCCATCTTTTTCCACTACAAAACTTACATAAACCTTCCCTTGTTGCATAGAGTCAATCGCCTCTTCTGGGTAAGTCACCCGATCAGAAAAAAATTGCTGTTGAGCTCTCATGCCCCCAGGGAAATAAGCTCCATTATCAAGAGAGTCATCCACATCTACTTCTTCTTGATAATAAATCGACTCAACCTCTTCTTGCGCGAAGCAAACTCCAGAAAATAAGATAGACGAGAAAAGCACTAAAATTTTAAACATCAGATCAAACTTGATTCACTAACTATTTCCAGTCACCTATAATGTTCACTACCTCCATTAGATAAAGATCTTTCTTCACAGATTTGTGCCATGTCTCCATGCTTGAAGCACGAACAGTATCAGATTTCAATGCATCCACGTCGGCCTTAAGCACTGATACAGTAAGTCCATCTATTTCTTTATCGAGTGCTTTATATCCATCGGAAATTTTGTCGAAATCGGCCTTCTTTGCACGGTATTTCTTAATGTTCAAGGAAATTTCTGAATCATCCCGCAATGATTTAAACCAATGTGCTTGTTCATCTAGCATTGTGAAATTCTCATCTGCTGCAACCCGCGCTGAACTTTTCTGCTTGATCATATTCATTTTTTTAATGGAAGATGTTTCGTACACGGCTGGTTTTATTTCGGTCCACGACAATGGATAATCTTCTTCCTTTTCGCCAGTTTCCATGTAGCTGTATCTACCTGGCAATATTATATCCGGAGTGACACCTTTTAATTGAGTGGATCCACCATTAATTCTAAAGAATTTTTGAATGGTGATTTTCAACGCGCCAAGATCGCCAAAAGTATTCATGCTCTCAGGAACAATTGCATTGAGCTGGAAAAAACGTTGAACAGTTCCCTTCCCAAAGGTGGATGGCGAAGTTCCCACAATGATCGCTCTACCATAATCCTGCAATGCAGCAGCCATAATTTCAGATGCTGAAGCTGAATAAGAGTTAACCAAAATCACGAGTGGTCCTTCATATTGAACCCATGGATCTTTATCTGCTAGTTCTTTTGGGTCAGAACCCCTTGCTTTCACTTGCACAATTGGACCCTCATCAATAAACAATCCACTCATATCAACAGCATCAGTAAGTGATCCACCTCCATTAAATCGTAAATCAATGACAATTCCATCAATTCCCTCAGCGATTAATTTATCGACTTGCAATTTTACATCTCGTGAACAACGTCTCCCTCTTGGATCCTGAAAATCTGCATAAAATGTTCTCAAATCAATTAATCCTACACGCGTTTTGTTTTTCTTGTCTTCGAGCAATGCCGCTTTGGCATAGCTTTCTTCGAGAACCACAACATCTCTAATAATGGAGATAATTTTAAAGGAGCCGTCAGATTTTTTAACCGTCAAACGTACTTCAGTTCCTTTTTCCCCTCGAATCATTGGCAACACATCGTCCATTTTCATGTCAACTACATTTACAGGCTCATCGCTACCTTGACCAACTTTGACGATCAAGTCATTCACCTCTAAGTCACCTTGCTTCCAAGATGCTGATCCAGGCACAATGCGCGTCACTTTCACGTACCCATCCTTTTGAAATAATTGAGCACCAATCCCTTCCAATTTTCCAGACATTCTAATGTCGAAGTTTTCCTTCTCCAATGGTGGGAAATAGGAAGTATGGGGCTCCATAGCATTCGCAAAAGCATTGATGTAAACGTCTATTTTATCTTCGCGATCTTCTTGATCTATGTTCACGAACCAACGCTCCATTTCCTTAACAGCTTCTTCACGAGCCTCAATTTCAAATTCCTCAATACTCTTCTCAATGACAATGGAATCGCCTTTAGCTATCTCTTTCTCTTGACGATCTAATTTGGTGTAAACATCCACCAATACGCGATATTTAAGAAGTTTATGCCAGCGCAATTTTAGTTCTGCATCATTCTTTGCATAGCTCACTTTATCTGGATTAGTTTCGAGACTTTCCTCTTTCTCAAAATCGAATGGTTTTGCTAAGATCCCTTTATAATATGCGCGAACCTGCTCGATTCGCTTGTCTCTAATTTCATGGAGTTCATCAAAAAAATCGAAGTCGCGATTCAATCCATAATCATCCAAATTCAATCGATGTTCTGTTAATTGGTCAATATCCTTCTGCAAGAAAAAGCGTTTCCCATTGTCAACGCGATCTACGTATAGATCAAATACTTTTGCTGAAAACTCATCGTCAATTGAAATACCCGAGTAATGATTGTATTTCAAACTTTCAAGGGTAACATCCATTAAAAAGGACTCCTTATTTGGATAACCATCCACGCGATCTGAGGACGTAAACGCCAAAACCCCAAAGCAAGCGACTATGAGAACGAGAAATTGTTTTTTACTAATCTTCATTTTTGAATTTTATCTTCGATGTGATACAATCTACTAATCTAGGACTTATTATACATTTATTGTGCCTAATTGTTCATTTAACGCCCAACGTTCTGACATAGTTACAATTACACTTCAAATCAACCAATCTTACAGCACTGGTGGCTATCTAAGCAATTGGAACGCTTCTTGTAATCCAATCCAAGATAGTCAATCAATGGCGATTTTTTACTTGACATGTCATTTTTTGAGTAATTTTAACTAAATGCAACCAATTAACAAACAATCATGATTAGAAATTTTCTAAGCGTAGTCGCTCTTCTGCTAATTTCATTGAATAGTTATTCTCAGACCTTATATGATTTCCAATGGGATTATGATGGACTAGAGTATAGTGGACTGATGATTTTCTACAACGAGAATGACATTCACATGCGAATTGGCTTTGAAGAGGATGGCGGATACAACGTGTCAGAATCAGAGTATATCTATTCACCAGATGAAGAATATGGAGAATTTGTCTTTCTTGAAGAGGTTTCAACAGAATATATTCAAGACGAAGCTGGAGAAACGAATGAAATTTTTCACTTTTTCTGGGTCTTGGACGAATATGGTGAGATGGAAGGTCCATTCGCGATTTCAGATTACGATTTAGAGAATGATCTCATTGATGAATTGGTTGAGGTGAGTTTAGAAGAGCTAAATCACACGGATATCAACTCAGATTATTTGCTCCAATATTACCTTCCAGAAGAAGAAGAGTATGCACTATTAATAAGTGCCGAACAACAAGAAGAATATATCCCACCTACAAATGTAGAAACAGTTAATTTGCATCTTGTAATCGTGGCGAATACCAAGATTTCAGATATTGGCGCTTCCACTAAAGTTGACGCAGATAATTTAACAGGAGAGCTATCTGGTATTGCGGAAGTCCTAAAGATGAATTTCAAGAAGACTGTTATTTCTGGTGTAGATTTCACCAAAACGAAATTGGAAAACGCATTGACAGCCTTAAATCCTCAGCCAAATGACATGGTCGTATTCTATTATTCAGGACATGGTTTTCGCTATTCAGGAGAACAGGTCAAATATCCACAATTAGATATGCGTTACAATGCTTATCAAGAAATGGGCGAAGGAACAACTGTCAATCTTGAGGATATTTACGATGTTATTACAAAAAAAGGAGGTCGATTAAATATTATTCTTGGCGATTGTTGTAATAATGACATTGGAACAACACGACAGGTTGGAACAAACTTTATGGCTTCCCGAGGTAATGTGAACGCAGATGTTGAAAAATTGAAAAAACTCTTTTTGAATTCAAGCGGCAATCTAATCGCAGCTGGCGCATCAAAAGGTGAATACTCTTGGTGCTCAAGTCAAGGCGGATTCTTTACAAATAGTTTCATCAGTGCCTTGAGAGAAGAAAGCAGTGCTCTACGCGCAAATGACGTTGCAAATTGGGCGGATATTATCTCAAAAACGAAGACAAGCACACTAAGTAAATCCAATCTCTGTAAGGAATGTGATGTACAAAACGTGGTCTTCGAAAAATCAATTAAGGATTAATATCACAAGAAAAATTCATACCCTTATTACCTAAAAAAACTTCCTGGAAATCATCGTGAAAAGTCACAGCAAAAATGCGGGAAAGGTCTGATCATTCTTAACTCCTTTCTGTTAATGCGTTGGTATTCTAACAATTAAGTCAGGTTTACTCCTGAAATTCTTATTCAGTTTATTTATTCCCGCACCTTCCTGACGACGAATAATAAAACTACTACCAATGAAGTCGCTAATCACTTGTCTATTACTACTTTTCACTACGTATTCATTCTCGCAAGAAACCCAAGTGGAGATTGAAGAAGTATCTCTAGAAGTCAATCAAAATATCATTTTTGAACAATCTCAAATGCATGTTTTGAAACTAGATCTGAGTGGAATGCCTTCTTCTGATCAAAATCTACTCAAGCAGGAGCTTTACAGATTCAACAATTATGTCCTTTCGATTGAACTCGATGATATAAGCAGTACACTTAATTTCAAGCATAAGACAAGTTTACCAAAAACATCTGTCCTCGTTTTCCTAGAAGACCATGGGATTGCTAGCAGCCACATTGTAAATTACTAACATTCACTACCATGTTACTCAAAAGAAAACCCCTCATACTAATTCTATTTTTCGGTCTTTCAAGCATCCTGAATGCCCAAAACCCTTCTGATGGTTGTGCTGGAGTTCCAGCATTGACAGTTAATGCAGTTTGTACGCCAGGGGCTTATACATTACCTGTAGGCTACTCGAATGGAGCACTGTTAACTGCCTCTTGTTTTGCAGCAGGGAATGATCGAGATGATGGTTGGTACTCTATCACTGCTGGACTTACTGGCACAATGTATATTGATGCTACTGGTGATGAAGGTAGAACCCTCGCTGGTTTGGACCATTTGTGGAAGTGGAGTTGAATTGGCATGTGCCCAGCAGAATGCTGGAACGACAGCTTCAATTTCCTTCGCTTGTGTAAATGCAACGACTTATTTTGTGCAAATTCATAGAAATTCAGGGAACAACAATGCAACAATGGCTGGTACGATCTGTGCCTATGAATCGGGGGCTGCCCCCTACGTGTTTTGATTTAATTCAAAATGGTGGAGAAACTGGAATTGATTGTGGTGGACCATGTCCTCCCTGTGCTGCGGCAATCCAAACGCCATCATGCACGAGTGTTACTTACAACTTAACTTCACTTCAAACGAGACAATTTATTGATGATGGAGGAGTTGGAGGGGCCCCTTGCCTTGATGGAACAGCTGGTAACTATTGCAATTGCAACTGCTTTTCTACCACTGTAATCTGTGCCGCGGCAGGTGAATTCCTTATTGTTGACTTCTCCGAATTTGCGATGTGGAATACTGCATCAGGATGGGATTGGATGAGAATATTTGATGGTCCTACGATTGCAAGCCCAATACTATACGACAATAGTGCAACTGGAGCAGACAATCCATTTGGAGATTGTGGAATTGGAGCTACTGCCATGGATTTTTGTTCTGTTGGGCAGTGCATGACGTTCCAATTCTGGGCAACATCTGTAGTAAATCGTGCTGAATGGGATGCCAATGTATCTTCTGTGGCTATCGCGTGTGTTCCAACACCATTGCCCATTGAACTAGCAGCATTTAATGCATTTTGCGGCAATTCAGGTGTTGAGATTAGTTGGACAACCATTTCAGAATCGAATAACGATTATTTCTCTGTCCAAAGAAGCACTGACGGGATTGTTTATTTCACTGTGGATGGTGCTGATGGTGCTGGTAATTCAACTGAAGAATTGAATTATCGATATTTTGATGTGAGTTTGGATCAAGGAATTCAATACTATAGAATCAAGCAAACTGATTTTGACGGAAAATTAACCTACTCGGAAGCACTTGGGGTTGATTGTAGCTCAAAAGTTCGAATCTTTCCAAACCCAACCAATGACAACCTATTCATCGAATTGGATGAATTGTCTTCAGCCTCATTGCACGTAACAATTACAGACGTTCTAGGAAATGTAATTTCGGAAGATCTTAACATTGGAAAAGAGTCGAAAGCTTATCAAAATAATGAGTTCAGCAACCTTAGCCCAGGTGTTTATTTGGTGCGTGTGATCGACGTAAACGGCGCCGAAATTAAACTGCAGAAAGTCGTTAAAAAGTAGATCATATTTGATATCACACTGATTAGTACTACCTTGCAGAAAATTACCGTGCCTATTGCACTTTTAACTTCATATGATGAAAAAACACTATACTTCACTACTTTGCCTTCTCGTAATTTGTTTCTCAAGCTCACTGGCGATCTCACAATGTAATTTCGTTGTTACCACTGCAGATTCAACCCTCTGTCTTGGCGATTCTACCATTCTGACTTCTGGTGGGGCAGCTGATAGTCTAATAACTACCTTAGCGGCAGGAAATAACCATCGTGGCAATATGTTCGATATTAATGCCCTAAACTCTGTAACAATTACATCGTTTGATGCGCATCCACAGGCAAATACTACTATTGAGATTTACTATAAAATTGGATCGCATGTAGGATTCGAAAATACCCCTTTGGCATGGACGCTTATTGGATCAGCTCCGGTAATTGCCCTACCAATAGGAACTGCAACTCCAGTTCCCGTACCAATAAATATAACGATCCCAGCTGGACAAGTTTATGCCTTCTATGTGACGTCAACCAACGTTGCCGTCTCATTGAACTACACAGATGGATTTGTAGTTGGTAATGTCTGGAATCAAGATGCGAATATTCAATTCTTGGAAGGCGCTGGCATGGAATATCCGTTTACGAATGGTACAGGAAGCTTCTTTTCACCACGCGTCTGGAATGGATACATTCATTATGAAATGCCCCTTGATTACTTATGGAGTACTGGAGATACCACTCAGAGTATTAATGTTGGACCAGTAGTAGACACAGATTACTGGGTTACAGTCACAGATGTTTTAAATGCATGCAACAATACTGATTCAATTCTTGTAACTGTGAGTACACCTCCCACAGTTAACCTTGGTGCTGATACGACCTATTGTGCTCCAGGATCATTGGCACTAGATGCAGGAAATCCAGGGCTGACTTATCTTTGGAATACAGCAGAGGGCACCCAATTAATTAACACAACAACTTCAGGATTGTATTACGTAGACGTCACGGATGCTTCTGGCTGCAGGGGCACTGACTCGATTGACGTCACTGTAAATAGTCATACTGTCAATCTTGGAATAGACACAACTATTTGTACTGGAACAACTCTTACACTTGACGCTGGTGCTGGACTTAGTTATTTATGGTCTACTTCAGCTATTTCTCAAACCATTGATGTTACCACAGCCGGAACCTATTTCGTTGACGCAATTGGCGCAAATTCGTGTTTAGGTACAGATACACTTAATCTTACTGTCCAAGCTTCACCAGTAGTTGATCTAGGAGCAGATACCACCATTTGCAATGGAGATTCAATCACTTTGGACGCTGGAGGACCTGGTTTTACCTATCTCTGGAACACAACAGAAATCACTCAAACGATAACCACAAATACTTCGAGCACTTATTCGGTGACAGTTCAAGATCCACTCGGCTGTGCAGGTTCAGATGATATTATTATCTCCACTGCTGATACACCAATTGCTTCATTCACGGCTACGCCAACACTTCTTGACGTGAGTTTCGTTGACGGTTCGACAGATGCTGTAACATATAGCTGGGATTTCGGAGACACAGGCACTTCAACACTTGCGAGCCCTTCTCATACTTATACAGCAGACGGAACCTATACTGTTGTGTTAATTGTTAACGGCCCTTGTGGTTCTGATACAACACAGATGGATATTACTGTGAGCGCGGTCGGAATTAGCGAGATGTTATTGGATCCTAGCATTCTACTCTATCCAAATCCAACGAATGGGCAAATTTCGATTGACGTGAAGAGCATTGATGAAGGAATCACTTTGAATATTCTATCGTTAAAAGGAAAGCTGCTCACAACCGAGTATTTTCTAAAGTCCACTGTTATTGAAACCAAAATGGATCAGGCTGCAGGAGTTTATCTTTTGGAGATGACAACTGATTCAGGCAAAACAAAACGCTTCAAAGTAATTAAAAACTAGTCCATTCATACCCAAAATTGATCGTTTGGAAGCACGCATGTACCATTTGTATAATTCATACTAGGTTTTTAGGCGCAATCGCTGATTATGATGGCAAAAAGTGTATATTTAGCTAACTAAAATTTAAAAAAAGATGATACCATTAATAGTCATAGGAGGAATTGTGTTTATACTGATTGTTTGGTATATCACAACAAATAACAAATTGGTTGCATTAAAAAACAACCGTGAAAATGCCTTCGCAGACATTGACGTTCAATTGAAGCAACGTCATGATTTGATTCCACAATTGGTGAGTGCAGTAAAAGGATACATGGATCATGAAAGTAGTGTGTTGACTCGTGTCACTGCTGCTCGACAAGGAGCGATGAGCGCAAGTACGATCAACGAAAAAGTAATTGCAGAAAATGAATTGGGGGCGGCTATGACTGGTCTTAACATTCAGGTGGAAGCTTATCCAGACCTGAAGGCGAGCTCAAACTTCATGCAATTGCAGAATGAAATTTCAGATGTTGAGAATAAACTTGCAGCCGTAAGACGATTCTTCAACTCTGCTACAAAAGAGTTGAACACTAAAATTGAATCGATTCCAGCTAATATTGTTGCGAACATGAAGAAGATGACTGTTCAACCAATGTTCGACTTAGGAACGGAACAACGAGCTGTTATGGATAAGGCACCAGAAATTTCATTCTGATAGATAGTCCAATCACATGAAATATATTGGGTTACAAAACCAAATAAATCGTAATAACACGAAATCAATACTGGTGTTATTAGCTTTTCCATTGGTTATTCTTCTTGGCATCTACGCATTCTTTTTCTTTACGTACATGCCCTATTATGATGAGGTGAATACAAACTTTCTGATGACTGTTCCATTTGTCATTGGTGGAGTTGGTCTTTGGTTTTTAATCGCCTTTAAGTTTCATGGTTCGCTCATCAAGCTTTCCACAAAATCCACTACCCTATCTCGTAAGGAGAATATGCGGGTTTACAATCTCACGGAGAACTTATGTATCTCGGTTGGAATGACAATGCCAAAGCTTCACGTCATTCAATCACCTGCACTAAATGCATTTGCTTCTGGGTTGAATGAGAAAACGTTTTCAGTAACGCTCACGACAGGAATTATTGAAACCTTATCTGATATTGAGTTGGAAGGAGTAATTGCCCATGAGCTCTCTCACATTCGTAACAAGGATGTTCGCTTGCTGATCATATCTATCATCTTCGTGGGGATTCTAGGATTTTTAGTTTCAATGCTATTTCGATCGTTATTTTATGGACGTGCAGGTAGAAGCAAGGATAGTAAAATTGATGGTCGGGCAATTCTTATCGCATTAGCAATTGGACTGGTCGTCTACTTTCTCACAATCCTATTCAAGTTTGCTCTCTCGCGAAAACGAGAATACTTAGCTGATGCTAGTGCTGTAGAAATAACAAAAAATCCCATGGCTATGGCGTCTGCTCTACGGAAGATTTCTGGCAATCATGAATTGGATGTAAAGAGTGATGATGTTAAGCAGATGTTCATTGAAAATGGCAAGCCCAAGAAGCAAAATGTCTTAAGCAAATTCATGAGTCTCTTTGCCACGCATCCACCTATCGAAAAACGAATTGCTGTTTTAGAACAGATGTAGTTCCTTCTAACTCTTACTATTTGGAAGTTTTGCATTATATCAACAGGAAGAGCTACATCTAGTTAGAGGCCAAGTTAAAATTTAAGTGCTCGGAAACCTAAAAATAGATGCTCATAAAGAAGATTAAACTATGAAAAAACTACTAGCAGTAATAGCATTAGCAACAGTCTTAACAGCCTGTAAATCAGAAGATAGAATTTATATCGAACACCAAGATTTATCGCCAGAAGTAGAGTGGTTAAAGAAAGATACAAGGACCTTTAAAGTACCTATTGAAGAGATTGACCAAGCTTACGATATGAGTTTATCTTTTAGATATGCTGAAGGGTATATGTTCCAAACAGCTAATGTTAAAGTAACTGAAACCAGTCCAAGTGGTATAGAAACAGTGAACGAGTATGAGCTAAAAGTTAGAGAAGAGAATGGAGATTATATAGGTGATCCTGGATTTGATATATGGGACAGCGAGCATATCGTGGAAGCCAATAAGAAGTATGACGAAACTGGAACTTATACGTATCTAATCGAACAAAATACGCGAATTGACCCGCTGCCCTTTGCAATGGAAATAGGTGTCATTTTGGATAAAGCTAAATAAATACAGCCGCTAAAATTCTCCTTTGTGATCAAGGAAATGTCGCCATTGTGACTCTAGAATCCCAGATGTGCGACCCCCTGAATCTCAATCTCTTCATACTTTTTATGAAACTGTATGGGAAATCTTTCTGCTAAGCCTAGTAACGGCCGGCCATGCACTGATACAACCATAAATTTCTTTGAACTCAAGCGTTCACTTGGCTCGATTCAGATGCAATTTCCACAAAAAACGATAAATTACCCACCTTTACCCTACCTTTCCGATAGATTATATATCTTTGTCGCTAAAATATTTAGTCCAATGATCATCGACGCACTTAAATTAAATCAGTTAAACGACAGTAAAGTATCGCTACTAAAGACATTCACGTGGCGTTGTGTTGGTACACTCGACACCATGCTGATATCTTATTTTCTGACTGGGAAATTAGATATTGCATTGAGCATAGGCGGGATAGAAGTCGTTACGAAGATGATTCTTTACTATTTCCATGAGCGTGCATGGATCAAATTACTCAAACGATAGATATGGATATTTCAACAATCAATCGGCAATTGGCGGGAAGATCGCCAGAGGCTATCATTCAATGGGCACTCTCTGTGGCAAAACGCCCAGTTGTAACAACAAATTTTCGCCCTTATGAAGCAATAATTCTCCATGCTGTCTCAATTCAAGCTTCTGATATTCCAGTTGTATGGTGCGATACTGGTTACAATACACCAAGCACATATCAACATGCAGATCGAACGATCAAAGCTCTGAAGTTAAACGTGGATCTCTTTGTTCCACAGCAGACTGTTGGATACAGAAATGTAACCCACGGCATTCCAGAGATAGACACGCCAGAACATGACGAATTTACACTTCAGGTTAAACTGGAGCCATTCAAAAGAGCCATGGATAAGCATCAACCTGATGTCTGGTTTACTAATCTCCGGAAGGAACAGACTGATTTTAGAGGTAGTCTTGATATCGTGAGTATGAGCAAAGATGGCGTGATCAAAGTCTCTCCATTTTTCCATTGGACAGAATCTGAATTGGATCAATACGTCGATTTCAATGGATTAGAATCAGAAGATAATTATTACGATCCCACCAAAGCTTTGGCAAACAGAGAGTGTGGATTACATTCTTAATCAGCAAGAAAATGAAAAATAATCACCTCTATAAGTTAGAGAACGAGAGCATGTACATCCTTCGGGAAGTGGCTGCTCAATTCAAAAAACCTGTCCTCTTGTTTTCGGGCGGAAAAGACTCGATAGTCATGGCTAGATTGGCGCAAAAAGCATTCTATCCTGCCAAAATTCCGTTTGCTTTCATGCATATTGACACAGGTCACAATTTCCCTGAAACGATTGAGTTTCGCGATTACATTGTAAAGGAATTGGGCGTTGAACT
>JBLHON010000031.1:0-19515 GCA_047621865.1 Crocinitomicaceae bacterium
TGCACAGAAGGAAATTCTGACGTTAGATCAAGCACGCGTAAATAAATTTCAGATTGACTGGGAGCGTGAAACTATCGCGAAGCCAAATCTGCTTGGGATTCAAGATATCACGGCAACTGTCACAGAATTAATTCCTTATATCGATTGGACGCCATTTTTCCGCACGTGGGAATTGGCCGGACGCTATCCTAATATTCTCACAGATGAGGTTGTTGGTGAAGAGGCTCGAAGTCTTTTTGACGATGCCAAGGCTATGTTGCGCAAAATTGAAACTGAAAATTGGCTCGACTGCAAGGGAGTTGTTGGCATCTTCCCAGCAGCTGCTGTTGGAGACGATATTCTTATTTATGCTGATGATTCAAGGTCAACAGTTATCTACACGCAAAAAAGTATGCGTCAACAATCGAAAAAAGCCCCAGGAGTGCCAAATTTGGCATTGGCTGATTTCATCGCTCCTCTAGATTCTGATAAACATGATTACCTTGGCAGTTTTGTTGTAACGACAGGCTTTGGAGTAGAGGAGCGTGCGAAAGCTTTTGAAGTTGATCACGATGATTACAATTCGATTTTACTAAAAGCCCTTGCAGATAGATTGGCGGAAGCCTTTGCAGAGTTTCTTCATAAAAAGGTGCGTACAGAGCTCTGGGGCTATGCTCAGGAAGAAAAACTTGACAATGATGATCTAATCAAGGAGAAATACCAAGGCATTCGTCCGGCTCCTGGATATCCTGCATGTCCAGATCATACAGAGAAAATTGGACTCTTTGAAATTTTGGAAGCTACAGATAGAACAGGAGTTACTTTAACTGACAGCTTAGCGATGAATCCCGCGGCAAGTGTATCAGGGTGGTATTTTGCCAATCCTGCGGCCAAGTATTTTGGTGTGGGTAAAGTAGGAACAGATCAAGTGAAGTCATTGGCTGAGCGCAAAAGTCTAGAAGAGCACGTAATGGAGCGCTGGTTGTCCTCAAATATTCTTTAAATCCCAGAGATTGGGCTGATCAATGAGCTCGAAAATGGTTAGCTGATGATTTACGTCATTCGGCCAGTTCCGCCTGCACGCCTGTTTCTAGTTGTGTTTGAATAGATAAATAGTTGCTGATTGGCTCAAAAAAAAGTATTATAAAACTGTAGAGCGACTCGGGCGAGTCGCTCTACATAACCTAACCTAACCACTATTCACTGAAAAAGACTTATAGTTTGATGTAATATCTTACTAAATCAATCTTTACACTACAAATATACGCACAAGACTGTGAATACACAAACTACGAAATCAGGATAAATGCCCCATTCTAAATTCCTATGCATGCATAATTATAGGAAAAATACCAAAAAACGCGTGTTTATAGATAGTATAGGCCGTTTCATGGAAGGTTGTAAGGTTTTGTTATTGGATTCCTATTTAGCGATAAAAATGCTAATATTCGACAGAACACCCTATATTCTCGATGAATAACCGAGGCTAATCATGCCGAAATGTAGAAAATCTACCGTTCAATTGGTATTTTTAAGTCTCTTGTAGTAAAGTCATTAGTATTTTGAAAGTAGATCACAGATTATATACTGCACAGAGAGTTTATTAAACTACATGTTCGATAGATTAATAGATATGTTCGTCCACAACCTTGTCTTGCTAGTATAGCTGTGTGCGCATAGCAACATTAAGCAATCGTTTAATTTACTAAATCCTTTTACTAGTAGAAGTTTAACTCATTCAATACTCACTACTTATGAAAACGATCTTCACTACTCTAGTCGTTCTAGGATGCATCATCCAATGCAACGCACAAATCATTAGCCAATTTAACTTTGATTCTGACCCGGTAACAGTCGCACTTATTGGTCCTGACTCAACTAGTGTTAGTGTAAGCGCTCGTTCTGATGTAAATGGGATTGAAGGAATAAATGAACTAAATGCTGCATTTCCTTAGATGGATTTGGATTTCACGATCCCAGGGAACCCAACATTCGATGTTCCTGGAATAGAGGTGAAGTTCGACTTTCAACGAGAGGAAAACGTTGGCACCTTCTGGAGGAGAGAAAATATATTGGTAATCAATGGAGCGTCAAATCTCAATGTTTCTGATCGCGTAGATGATGGATCTGGAGGATTTAATACAGTAAACTCTGGAAAGTATAGAGCAAGCACTACCAACTGGCTATAAATAAAAAAAAGGGAGTAATTAAACTCCCTTTCTCTTTGTTGCTACTACAAATTACTGCGCATCTTTGATTTTGTGATTCGATAGATCCACACTTTCAATCGATGCATCAGCAAGTACAATGTTGGAATAATTACCAATGTTAAGAATGTCGCAAAGGTCAATCCATAAATAATTGCCCAAGCCATAGGAGCGAAGAAGACGTTATTATCACCTCCAAAATAGATCTTAGCATCATAGGTTGTTAGGAAGCTAAAGAAATCAATATTGAATCCTATGGCTAGTGGAATCAATCCAAGAACTGTTGTGATTGCAGTAAGTAAAACTGGTCTTAGACGTGTTCTTCCTCCTTGAATTGCAGCCTGTACAATATCTTCGTATGGAAGAATATCGTATTCACCTAAGTTGAGTTCCTCTCGACGACGCTTTCGAATTAGATTGGTATAATCGATCAATACAATCGCATTATTTACAACAACTCCAGCCAGTGATATAATCCCAATCATGGTCATCATAACCACGAAGTTTTGTCTTGAGATCACCAAGCCCAGTAATACACCAATCAATGAGAGTACAACTGTTAGCATTATTACAGATGGCATTGAAAATGAATTAAACTGCGCAACAATAATAAGTAGGATCAAGAAGGCAGCAATTAACAGGGCTTTTAATAAGAACGCCATTTCTTTTGCTTGTTCATCTTGTTGTCCAGAAAAAACGTAATTGATTCCATGCTTAATATTACCCGCTTCCTCAAATTTTAGCATTTCTTCCTTCAGGATATCAACAACTTCAGTGGGGTTTGAGCCTTCAGTAACATTGGAAGATATTGTTACTAACGGGATTTGATCTTTTCTTACAACCCCAGTATAGGAGGTCACCTCGTCCGAAGATTCAATTACTGATCGAATGGGAATATTCATCAATTTCCCCATGTTGTTTCTAAAGATCATATGCTGATCCAGGAGGGCATCTAGACTTTCACGATTTGATTTATTAAACTTCACAACAATATCATAGGAATCGTCATCCTTGGTGAACGTTGTTATGTCCTGACCTAGTAATGCTTTTCGAATGGCCATCCCAACTTGTGAGGTAGACGCATTTAGTTTACGCACTTGATCACGATCAACTCGAATTGGAATTTCTGGTCGATTCGCTTCTACATTCAGTTTTAATTTCTCAACGCCCTCTATCCCCAAGCCATCTAAGTAACCTTTGATCTTCATTGCTTCATAGATCAAATCGCGGTATTCACCCTTTCCAGTGACATCTATATTAATGGGAGCACCTTGGGGTGGCCCAGCTGCATCTTTTGCCACCGCGATTTCTATCTCGGCTGTAAACTGCCCCTTCAGCTCGTTTTGTAGTTTTTTAAGAACCTCAGAACTGCTTACATCCCCGCGATATTGTGATTCAACGAAGTTTACAGTAATCCTTCCCTTGTGGGGGGTGTTTCCGTTGGAAGCTCCCTGAGCGGGGTCACTCGTTCCTTCTCCAACTTGTGAGATAATTGATTTAATTAAATGGCGATCTTGAGGAAGATTTTTCTTCTCATCAGCGTCCGTGTATTCAGATAATATGCTGTTCACTTTCTCCTCAACTTCCAATGTTGTCTCATTTGTTACAGAGATGTCAGTTCCCACAGGATGCGAGATGAAGATATTCGCATAATTCGGTTCATTGACAGGGAAAAAGTCAATTTTCGGTGGGAATACTCCCATCAAAACGAAGGATGCAAAAAGTAAAAGCACAGTTCCAAGAAAGAACTTCAACGGTCGTCTTCCATGCAATGCGTATTGAAGGAAACGTTCATAACGGGCTTCAAGTCGAGGAAGAAAACCATTTTGAAATTTAATAGTACCAGGATATAGAACGAATAAATTTAAGACGCCTACGATTCCCAGAATAATTAAGAAATTCCCTAGTCCAAGTGATCCAGCGAGTACCAAAAGAACACCAATTCCAACAAGTACTGCAGAGTTCCGAAGTACTTTCTTCTTTTTAGGTTGATTACTTGTGACGCGCATATATACTACAGCAAGTACAGGGTTTATCACAAGTGCAACAAACAATGAAGAACTAAGTACTATAATCAGTGTGATCGGCAAGTATTTCATGAATTCCCCCATAATTCCAGGCCAAAATGCCAATGGAAGGAAAGCCGCTAATGTTGTAGCCGTAGATGCGATAATAGGCTTTGCAATTTCACCAACTCCAGCAATTACAGCCTGCGTTGGTTTTTTTCCTTCAGCCATGTGTCGATAGATATTCTCGACCGTCACAATTCCATTATCCACAAGCATTCCCAGTGCGATAACCAAGGAGAACAATACCATTACATTCAATGTCACGCCCATCGTACTTAGGATCAGGAAGGACATCAGCATGGAGAGTGGGATGGCAACTCCTACGAAAAGTGCGTTTCTCAATCCTAAGAAAAAGAGAAGAACAATAACTACTAGAATAATTCCAAAAATGATCGAATTGAGCAGGTTTGAAACCATATCCCGCGTATTATTCGATTGATCGCTCGTTCTTGACACATGCACACTGGATGGGATAGTACCGTCTAAGTGTGCTTTGGCAAGAATTTCAGTGATTTTATCTGATGCATCCAATAAATTTTCTCCACCTTGCTTTTTAATGTCCAACATCACTACAGGTGAGCCGAATTCACGTGCATATGATGTAGTATCACCATTCCCAAAACTCACAGTTGCCACATCTTCCAGCTTCACAGGAAGGAAATCATCTTGCTTGATAATAATTTTCTTCAATTCGTCAGCATTAGCAAATTCACCTTCTATTCGAACGGTTTTCCTGATCCCTTCAACCAATACTTCTCCTCCAGAAATCGTCTGATGCTCTGCACTTACTGCATTCTGAATATCATCTATGGTAACATTTACTGCTTGGGCACGAATAGGATCAACTTCAATTCGCATTTCTTGCACCTGGATCCCACGAATATCAACTTCACTGATTTCTGGTAAATCTTCAATTAGATCTTCTAACTCTTCAGCAATTTCCTTTAGAATTAACGGATTGTTCCCACGCAGATTGATGTTCATAATCGGCATGTCTGAAGGACTCATCTCAAAGATATTTGGCTCAACTTTGAGAGATGGAAATTCCGGCTTAGCTCGTGCCTTATCTACAGCATCTTTCACTTTTAGAAGTGCCTTATCCACGCCGATCTTAAAGTCAAATTTGACCCTCGTTGTAGAATACCCGTTGACAGATGTAGTATTTATTTCATCTACGAGTTTAATTCCACCAAGTTCTTTTTCTAGTGGCTTAGCAATCTTCTCAGACATGTATTCTGGAGAAGATCCTGGGTTAGCAATTCCAACATAAATTTCTGGAATCTGAATCTCAGGAAAGTTCTCTTTCGGCATTGTCTGGTACGAAACAATTCCTCCTAGAACTATTATCGCGGCAATGAGGAAAACAGTTTTCCGATTATTTACTGCAAGGGTGGACAATCCAAATCCCTTTGTTTTTTTCTCTTCCATAACTCGATTATGACAGGGTCAGGTTATTTAATTCGTACAATATCGTTGGCTACAATTCCTCTTGCTCCTTTTACAACTACAAAGCTGCCTTTCTTCAATTTTGAGCCACCTTTTATCAGTGTTTCTCCTTCGAAGCGCTCGATCACATGAATGTAAACAGCACGGACTTTGTAATGTCCTTCACTAATTAGGGAATCTGAATATGGCTCAGCGACATACACGAAGTCTTTGTTTTCGCGATCTTTCAAAACACTCATTGATGGGACGACAGTACCATTTGGAACAGAAAGGTCTGTGATACTAACTTCTGCAAGCATGTTTGGCAGAAAGAAATTGTTGTTCTTAATTTTTGATGTGATTCTGAATGTTCTATTCGTTGGCTCGATATAGTTACCTACGTTTGTGATATTTAAATTGATCACTGTATCAGAATAATTTGGGAATGAGACTTTAATCTCAGTACCTAGCCCAACTTTCGCGAAATGTTTTTCCGACACTGATGCTACTACATCAATATTGGTATTGTTCACGATTCTCACTAGGGGGGAGGAAGGTCCGGCCATTTGACCATTTCGAGCGAATACTTGATCAACAACTCCTGTGAAAGGTGCTCGAATAATCGCTTTCCCTCTCTGTGTGTTCAAGGATCGCATACTCGCTTTCAGTGAACTAACTTGACTTTTGGCTGTCTCTAAATCGAATTCAGATCCTACGCCACGCTTATCAAGTTCTACTTGTTTGCCAAGCATATACTCAGCGTAATCCAATTTGGTCTGAAGTTCATTGACATTTGAAGACAAAACAGAAGCATCAACTTGTGCAATTACTTGCCCTTTAACAACTCTTTGGCCTTCCTTGACGTTGATTCTGGTGATTAATCCACCCATCTCAGCACTTAGGGTAACATCCTGATCTGTTTCTACATTTCCTTGAACACGAATTTCGTGTTGAAATGCTTTCTGTTGTACTTCTTGAATTTCAACAAGTGGTCTAAGGACGATTTCTTCCTTTACTTCTACTGATGCTTCTCCCCCACATGATGCGAGAATTATAGCTCCAGAACTGACGATCAATAATCCTATTAATGTTCTTTTCATGAGAATTAATTATTCTGTTGGTAATATGTTATTGTAGATTTTGTCTAGGCTTAAACGCGCATTGAATAGTTCAATGAGTGCTCCTGTGTATTGGGCTTGCGCCATTATTAATTGATTGTACTTCTGTGTAACTATAATACTGTTGCCCTCGCCAATCTCTTTCTTTGTGATTGCTTTGTCATAGATTGATTGAGCTAGAGCGATATTTTCCTTTTGAAGCTCATGCTTACTTTGAGCACCTGCTAAATTGTTTCGTGCTTGTTCTGCCTGAAAAGTCAGGGTGTTTTCCATCATTTTCAATGAATTCTGATCGTTCAAGAGACGTACTCGAGCTTGTTCTGTTCGTGCGTGACGAGAAAGTCCAGAGAATACTGGAATGTTCAATTGTAGCCCCCAAACAGTTTGAGCATAATAGGGCTGCTTTGCGAAGAAATTAAACTCATTTCGATAAGCATTGTACGTATGTGTGAAGTAGGTACTGAGCGATGGTAAATTAGCGAACTGATTGTTTCTTACATCGAATTCAGAGAGTGTTACCTGCTTCTCAAGCATTGTATATGTAAGGTTTTGTGTCACGCTCTCAGTATTAGTACTCAAAGCAGATTCTCGAAGCAAGACGTCTGCTTTATCCGTAATTGCAAGATTGTCCTTCATTGGGTAACCCATCGAAAATTTCAACAAGCTAATTGCATTTTTGAGTTGCAGTTCAGCAGATAAGCGAGCGTCTTTGGACATCAATAAAGAGTAATTCAACTGGTCCATCTCTTCTTGCTTGATCAAGCCTAATTCAAGGTAATTTGACTGCTTGTCGATTAGACGTTCTGTAGTCAGAACCATTGAATCAGCAAATGCTAGGTTTTCTGTAGCTACTGCCGCCAATTGATATGCTTGAATCACATTAAAGATTGCATCCTCCTTGGTAACTTGCGTAGCGTTTTCCTGCAACATTGTTAGGTAATCGGCAGCTTGCAAACCAATAAGATACGATCCGTTGAACAATAACTGAGTGGCTTGAATAGACCCTGAAGCCGTGTATTTAGTACCAGCTCTAAACGAGATTGTTTCTCCTGGGGCAGCATTTGGATTGATAAAAGACGCGTCAACAATTGTTATCGGGAGATTGATAAAGTTGCTGAAGCCTCCAATAATGTCAACCTGTGGTAAACCCATTCCACGAATCTCAATGAAACGTTGCTCGGCCGACTTGATGTCGTTTTCAGAATTTTTTATTGTTAAGTTGTGCGTAAGTGTATAGGCTTTTGCATCCGCGAGGCTGAAGGTTTCTTGAGCCCATGTACTTCCCGTTAGGAAGAACATTAGTGCAATTGGGATAATTTTATTCATTGATCTCACGATTAAAGTTTTCTTTTAAATATTTAATTCCATTATCATTTGCCAAGCCTCTAATCTGGAAACGCAAGATTTCCGCTAGAACTTCATCTGCTTTAAATTCTGGCCATGGAAAGACCTCACCATCCATTAATATGTCAATAGATCCTACGTAATACCGGGCGATGATTTTTGGGCTGAGATTTTCACGGTACAAGCCCTCACTTATGCCTTGGAGAATGTTTTTGTGAATATCATCTAGCACAAATTCCCATTTATGATCCCGCATCTTTTTCCAGGCCTCTGGATAGTGTTTCTTTAAATCCAAAAAGACAGTTGGATTGACTTGCGAGAGATGCTCTATTACAACACGACTAATATTAACAAGGGCAGCAATTGCGTTTTCAGCGTCATCCTTAGAAACTGTGCAAGCGTGCTTGTCCATCTCTATTTTTGCCTGTATCATCGAGTTGACAAGATCGTTCTTGTCCTCAAAATAGATATAGAAGGTTTTTTTAGAAATGCCGAGCTCACGAGACAAGTCGTCCATCGTTACACTTTTAATTCCATACTTCATAAACACTGCACTTGCTCGTTCAAGAAGTTCGATCTTTTTCAAATCCATAATACAAATATAAACTAAAAAAACTTTGGAAACTATTTCATCAGAAAAAGTTTCTAAAAGAAACAAATTAAAATGGACACGGCCTTGCTTCGCCGAGTCCTTTCGCTTTCGCCGTAGCTTTAGCGAAGGAGCTCGCCAGAGGCTTCGGCCGCCGGAGAAAGCTTCAGCATAGGAGCTTGGATTTGATTTAGCTTTGGGTCAAATATTTTTATTGAAACATTCATATCAGTTCTCGATAAATTTCTCTTGCAGAGAAACACTCGAAGTGACAATTTTTGGATTCTTCTAACAATCTAACAATCTAACAATCTAACAATCTAACAATCTAACAATCCAACAATCCTATTTCAACTCCATTTTCTATCTTCGTAAAAAAACAAAAGGTGGTCAAAATATTTACAGATGGTTCGGCGAAAGGGAATCCAGGGAATGGAGGGTATGGAGTTGTTATGCAATTTGGCAAGCAGGAGAAGATAATCTCTCAAGGTTTTAGAATGACGACCAATAATAGAATGGAGCTCTTAGCAGTTATTGTGGCACTTGAGTCTATGAAAACCACAGAACACGAAATCCACGTTTATTCTGATTCCAAATATGTCATTGACTCGATTGATAAGAGATGGGTTTTTGGCTGGGAAAAGAAAAATTTTAAAGGAAAAAAGAACGAGGATTTATGGCGACGTTACCTGAAGATTCAAGGAAAATTTAAAATAGTCTTGCATTGGGTAAAGGGGCATGCTGGTCATCCAGAGAATGAGCGTTGCGATGTTTTGGCTGTTCAAGCTGCTGAAAGCAATGACTTCCTAGTAGATGAATGGTTCGAAGCGAATCGAGTGGAAAGTTAAGCCTGTTTGGCTGATGCGGATTCTACAACTGCAAGACAGGTCTTCATGAATGTGTAGATCATAGGGTGGGGAATCTCCCGTGTAGACGAAATTTGTGGGCAGAAGCTACAGCTCACGAAGAAGGGATGATTTTTCAGGCTGATAATTTCTGGATCTTCAAACTGATTATAGGCTTCAATATCTATGATGTCATCTTGAAGTGAATTAATCAACTTAGGATAAAGTGAGTAACGACTCGAAGTTAATTCAACTTTCGAATGATTCTCGTAAAGCTGAATAAATGGTTTTGAATGTGGGGTTACCATTATTTTTTCGAACTGCTGTCCTTCTACCAAATTATCTGAAACTAGCTTTTCGTTCGCCTGATTTAATTGATAGGTATTAATAAGTGCATCCAAGAATGTTCTGTATCCTTCACCAGTAATTAGTGTTGGAATTTGTTTTCCAAGAATATCTTTGATAATGCCGTGTAGAAAAAATTCATTTTTGATAGGGCCTGGTGCAATCCAAAATCCATCGTACTGATTAAATTGCTGAGAACGAAATTTGAGAACTTCTGAGAGCTTCACCCAATAATAACTGACATCAATTTCAAGGAAATTGGACGCATGATCAATCGCTAAATTGGTTGCGTGATGTGAATTGTAGGTGAAATTGTAATCACCAATGATAGCTATTTTTAGATTCTGCTGCATGTACTATAACCGACGATTCACAGATTGAATCCTCATTCTATCTTTTGAACCATCCTTCGTAGACGGCATCTTCAATAATTAGTGAATCCACATGTAATACTGGCACTAGAAGCGCTAAACTGTCTGGATGAAGGCTGTAAACCATACAATCAAACGTGCAAATGAACTTCGAGTAATCACCTGTTTCGTCAGATTCTTGTTTTATTCCTGTAAATGCCACTGTCGAATCTGTATAGAAACTAATTGAAGAGCTTTTCCAATCTCTTGTGCCTCCAACAGGGCCAGTATGGTCTGCTGTGTATACGACTTCAAAGCCGTTGTTTCCTCCATTTTCATAGAGCGGTAAGTTGTTCGCAGGAAAGAATGCATTGAATTGTAGTAAGGTTGGATCTGGAGCAACACCAGAATCAAAATTGATGTTTCCTAAACCAACACTAATTCTTGGCGTATAATCGCTTGAAGATATTGTTGAGTAATAAACTGCAGTGGAAATAGATCCTGGAGGGAGTACAAATTTTACTTTCGTAGATGAATTCCCATAACCCAATACGTTTTGAGTCCATTCTGTATCTGTATTATTGATTACTCCAAAAAAGTGCGAGTATAAATCAACTTGTGGAGTGGGAGCAGGGATAACTTCGTGCTTAATACAAGCACTAAGAACAAGTCCAGTCAGCCCAATAAGTATAATTCCGTTCTTCATCATAATCTTAGTAGTTTAGATTAACTTGCCAAATCCATTATGGCACACATTAATCGTATCTACTAAATTACGAAAAAAAGTCGTAATGGTTGCCCTTTTGCAAGGTAGAATATAATTTATGCACGGATTTGTACAATCTCGTTCATGTCCATTAGTGATTCAATCTCAATCGAAGTGTTTGAAAGATAACCGAAATCAGCATAGAAAAGCATTCCATCTGGACCAATGTGTTCCGATTTTAAACAATCGTCAATGGCGAAAGAATCATTTTGTTTCCCCAAAGTGTTCAAAATCATATTCAATTGTGTTTGAGTGATTAATAAGTCAGTCTCATAGGATAATTGACCTCTGATTACACTGCCTTTTAACAATACTTCAGTATCTTTGGAAGTGAAAACGATCGAGTTTACGTCTAAATTTGTTGCTTGAATATTCATATCATTTGTGTTTTGCTTAATACAAATATGATACAGCAGAACGTAAAGTATTTACGATCTACTTTTTTCACTTTTTTCACTTTTTTTTCTTGCATTTTTAAAGGATTTCCCGAAAAAACGTAATTTCATCATCTAGATATAGAATCCATGAAATACCATCAGATCAACCGAGACTTATTTATTCAGAACAGAGCCAACTTTGTCAAACAGATGAAGGATGCTTCGCTCGCAGTATTTAACTCTAACGATATTTATCCTATTAGCGCAGATAGTGCTATGCCGTTTCAGCAACATCGAGATATTTTTCACCTCAGTGGTGTTGACCAAGAAGAGAGTATTTTGGTGATTTCGCCAAATTCCAAAAATGAAGCACACAAAGAAGTTCTTTTCTTGAAAGAAACGAATGATCACATTGCTGTATGGGAAGGTGCGAAATTGGATAAAAAGCAGGCGTTAGAAGTGGCTGGAATAAAAACAGTTTATTGGCTGAATCAATTTGACACCATCTTCAAGCAGATGATGTGCGAGGTGGATGCGATTTATTTGAATACCAATGAACACTTGCGGGCAAACACCTCAGTTCAAACGCGGGAAGATCGTTTTATCAAATCAGTTAAGAAAGATTATCCTGCTCATGAAGTGAAAAGAAGCGCGCCAATTATGCATCGAATTCGATCGGTCAAAGATCCAATTGAGGTGGATCTGATGCAAACTGCCTGCAACATCACAAAATTGGGAATTGATCGCTTGTTAAAGTTCATTAAGCCTGGAGTTACAGAATATGAAATAGAGGCAGAGTTAATACATGAATTTGTTCGCAATCGTTCGCAAGGGTTTGCATATACCCCAATTGTTGCATCTGGAGCAAATGCATGTGTCTTACATTACATTCAGAATAACGGAATTTGCAATGATGGAGAGGTGATTCTTCTGGATGTTGGCGCGGAATACGCAAATTATGCTTCCGATTTGACACGCTCAATACCTGTGAATGGAAAATATACAGATCGACAACGAGCAGTCTATAATTCAGTGCTGCATGTTAAAACTGAATCACAGAAATTATTAGTTCCTGGAACCATTCTGAACGATTACCACAAGGAAGTCGGTAAAATGATGGAAAGTGAATTACTTGGACTTGGATTAATTGATGCCACGGATGTTAAGAATCAAGATCCTGCATGGCCAGCATATAAAAAGTATTTCATGCATGGAACGTCTCATTTCATTGGATTAGACACGCATGATTTGGGCTTGTATAATGAACCAATAAAAGCGGGAATGGCCTTTACATGTGAGCCTGGGATTTACATTCCTGAAGAAGGCTTAGGGATTCGAATAGAAGATGACTTAGTTGTGCAAGCATCAGGTGAGCCTCTAAATTTGATGGGAGACATTCCTATTGAAGCAGATCATATTGAAACACTCATGAACGAATAGACTTTCATTTGTCAAACTTCCTTTAATTCATGTCTCAAAGCGCGCGTTTAAGTTACCAGATAAGCGGGAAAGGAACCCCCGTGCTTTTTCTTCATGGATTCTTAGAATCTAGCACCATGTGGGATGTTCTAAAGATGCCAAGTGGAATTCAGGCAATTAAAGTGGATCTTCCAGGGCATGGCAAATCAACTAATTCTGAGCTGCTTTGTGATACAATGGAGGAAATGGCACAAAAGGTGAGTGAGTTAATGGACGATTTAGGTGCTGTGGAGCTAGACATTATTGGTCATTCAATGGGCGGCTATGTTGCCATGGAATTGAAGAAAAATGACCGAAGAATTAGAAATGTACTATTGCTCAATTCAAATTTTTGGGAAGATAATGAGGCGAAAATAGAAGATCGTTATCGCATTGCAGAATTGGCGGAAAGAAGTTTAGCACTCTTTATTTATACAGTTATTCCAAGCCTTTTTCTCGATCCAGAAAAACACGATACCGAGGTCAAAAAGCTCATCAACGAATCGCTAAAAATAACCCCTCAAGCAATGGGGAAAGCTTCAATTGCGATGAGTAAGAGATTGAATCATGCGAGTCTAATTGGGCAGTTTCCAATGGATTTCACACTCATTCAAGGTAGCCTCGATTCAATCGTGATGATCAACGAAATGAAAGCGAGGTTAACAGGATTAGAGGTCAAACTAATTGAATTAGCTGGCGTTGGCCACATGGCTCACATTGAACTTACAACAGAAGTCGAGAGGCAGCTTGGAATTTTTCTTGAAAATAAGTGATTTTGGATTAAAAAAACGGAAATTTTAGTTTCCGTTGTCGTTAAAAATCCAAATTAAATTTCGGGTATAGAGTACATTTGTCATCATAAGTAATAGGTTTTATTTATCGTTCAACTCAGAGCTAAGATACGGCATATTCTTTCGCGTTAATTAAAAATAACCTAATGTGTAGGTGAGGTTTATTGAACGGTTGTTACTAATTTACCACCTGATTTCATTCTGGTGTGATCGGTTACTAAATCTGATCATATCTCTATTAGATTTGTATATTAGGACACACAGAATGCTACATAATAACACTGCAACGAATTATGAAACTAAGAGCCCTAATTGTAGACGATGAAGAGTTCGCCAGAAAGAATTTGGCGATGATGTTGGAGGAATACTGCCCAGAGATTGAAATTATTGGAGATGCCTCAAGTAAAGGACAGGCGAAAGCGATCATAGAATCTGCCGAACCGGATGTTGTTTTTCTTGATATTCGCATGCCATCCGGAGCTGAAGGGTTTGAGCTTCTTGCAGAAATTGAAAACAAGAATTTCCTAGTGGTTTTCGTAACAGCTTTCAAGGATTATGCAATTCGCGCTTTTAATGCGAGTGCAGTCTATTATCTATTGAAACCAATCGACATTGATGAATTGACATCAGCAGTTGCTAAATTGGTTGAAACCAAAGATGTTTATACGGACGCTCCAGAAAATTATAACACGTACTTTGATTCATTGAAAGACCTCTCAAGAAATATTCTCGGGAAGAAACAAAGTGATCGCATTGCAATAAGTCATACCAAAGGATTGAAAATTGTAGAAGATCACACGATCACGCATTTGGAAGCAAGTGGAAATTGTACCACGATTTATTTCAAGGATGGATCACGCTATCTCGATACGCGAACACTTAAAGTATATGAGAACTTGTTGAACCCTGATCGTTTTTGTCGCGTGCATAAATCGCACATCATTAACCTAGATATTCTCTTAGAATATATCAATGAAGATGGCCATTTCGCAGTTTTGAAAGGTGACATTCGAGTGCCAGTAGCTCGAAATCGAGTAACAGAATTCGTAAAAATGCTTAAGGAGAAGTAAATGAGTAAACTTCTCTTATTGCTCTGTGTACTACTTTTATCGAGTGGTTCATTTGCTCAAAAATATTCATTCATCGAGTATAGTACCGAACAGGGATTGCCTCAATCTCAGGTGACTGACATTTCACAGGACAAGGATGGCTATCTATGGGTTGCGACACTCGGGGGGTTGGCAAAATTTAATGGAAGTGAATTCACGACTTTTTCAACCAATGATGGGCTTCTTAACAATAGAATTACGGCATTGGCATACATTGGTGAACGGCTTTGGGTTGGACACGATGGAGGTATTTCTTACGTTGAAAACAATCAAATTAAGAATGTTGGCTTCAAAGGCGAGGATAAATCCCGAGGAGTCTCTGAAATCATCCAATTTAATGACCGCGTAATTGTCTGCACGTCTGGAGGTGGCCTTCATGAACTGAAAGGGGAATATTTCAAGAAGATTGAATTGCCGGTTGGGACGATGAATGACATTCGAGCAGCACATATTGAAGGAGATCATCTTTATTTGGCAACGCGTGGAGGAATAGTGAAGACGAGAGATTTGGTTTCGTTTAAGCTCGAAAATGGAATTGGTGAGGAGAGCTATTATGGCGTTACAGGCAATAGTGAGATGCTGTATTTTTGCAGTTTTTCCAGTGGTGTATATCGTAAGAATTTGAAAACAGGTTTCATCGAACACATTGATAGACATGAAGTAAGACATGCATTATCAGGTAGCTATTTAGATAAATCAGGTTCGTTGTGGCTGAGTTCAGCTGATGGTGTGATCTCAATCTCTCATGACCTTGAAATAAGATTTATTGACAACCTGAATGGTCTCCCAGTTAACATCGTTTCGTGTTTCTTTGAGGATAATTCAGGCAATATTTGGATTGGTTCATCGGGAAAAGGAATGTTTAAGTTTCCAGGCGAAATGTTCAAATACTTTAATCAAAGTACTGGATACGTTTCAGACCTATTTTTAACTGGATTCCAAAGCAAATCAGGCGACTTTTATTTTGGAACCTTGGATCAAGGTCTGCTGAAGAAGGAAATAGGTTCTGAGGTTAGACAAGTGGATATTGGACAACTAACAATTTGGGCTTCTGTAGAAAACGTCGATGGAAAAAACTGGTTTGGAACACAGAACAACCTTGTTTCCATGGACAGTCGGGATCGAATAACTGAATACTCAGAGGAGGATGGCTTGCCAGGAAGAAAAATCACTGCATTTTATAAGATTGGACCTAACGAGATGTACATTGGAGGAAGTAATGGAGTATCTCATTATAAGGATGGAATCATTAAGCCAGTTGGCAGGAAAGTAGCTGAACCTATTGGAACAGTTAGAGATTTTGTTGTGAAAGATGATATATTATATTGCGCTTCAAATCTCGGATTATTTCGATTTGAGGATGGGGGTTTTGTATCGTATCTGGGAATCAAAGATGTTTCATACAGTTTGGAGGTGGACGTTCATTCCAGTATTTGGGTTGGAACAGAGGAAGGATTATTTCGAATTATAAATGGAGTTCAGCAAAGAATAAAAATTCGCAATAACCCAGGTTCCAATTTTATTAATTTTCTGAATCATAGAAATGGCGTTCTCTTTGTGGGAACCAATAATGGCTTATTCGTACTAACTAATCTCGAAAGTGAAGCGCCTAAAATTCAGCGTTTTGGTGTGGGTGAAGGGATTGTTGATCTAGAAAGCAACTTGAACTCAGGATTTTTTGATCAGAAAGGCAATTTTTGGTTTGGAACAGCTTCCGGTTTGGTGTGTTATCATCCAAGTCAGAAGGTTAGTTCTGGTGCAATACCCAAAATTCAATTGAAGTCAATCCTGTTGAACAATCAACCATTTACATACACTGATTATAGTAATTCCATTGATGCTCAAGGATTCCCAACAGCATTATCTTTGCCCTACTCCAAGAACAACCTGATTTTTGAATTGGATGGTATCTCTCTTTCCAATCATAAAGGTCTGAGTTATCAATTTTGGTTGGAAGGATTAAACGATGGATGGTCGCCTTTAACGAGTAATTCGAATGTTACATTTACAAGTTTGCCAGCTGGGACTTATTCGTTGCGAATGCGAAGTGTAGACGTTGATGGACGAATTTCCGATGAAATCATTGTGCCTTTTGTCGTCAATGAAGCTTTCTATAAAACATCCTGGTTTATTGCCTTGTGCATTCTCATAGTGCTGGTGATCCTTCTCGTGATATTTCGCGTTCGCGTGAGAAGAATTAATGAGATTAATGCCGCGGAGAAAATGACCTACAAATCGCGACTTTTATCCCTAGAGCAGCAATCCATGAATGCTAGTATGAACAGGCACTTTGTGTTTAATTCATTGAACTCCATTCAATATTTCATCAATACACAAGATCGATTCTCAGCAAATAAGTACTTGACGAATTTTGCGAATTTGATTCGGAAAAACCTCGATTCTGCCACTTCTGAAGGGAATATGGTCACCCTTGATGAGGAACTAGAACGATTGGAATTGTACTTGTCCTTGGAGTCTATGCGTTTTAAAGATAAATTTGAATACTTTATAAACGCTGAAAACGTCGACTGTGAGTCTATTCAAATTCCAGCAATGATTATGCAGCCTTTTGTGGAAAACAGCATTATCCATGGGATTCTTCCAAACACAGAAAAAATGGGTCTGATCACTATTGATGTGAAAGTCGTCGATGGCTATTTGCTACTTTCGATAGAAGACAATGGTGTTGGGGTGAATCATAGTATTTCGAATAAAGTTGAGCTCGATGGAGATCATAGATCAAAAGGGATGGAGATTACCTCGAAGCGTATAGAGTTACTTCAAAAAGTCTCAAGCAACGATATTACCTTGGATGGACCCTATGAAGTCAAGGATATTGACGGTTCAATCAATGGAACGCATGTTTTACTCAAAATATCGCTAGAGGATTAGGAAAATCAATCCTTGTGTTGTATATTTGTTAGGTATCACAATGATAATGAAGAAAATTGCCTACATATCTATAGTTTTATTTGCCTTTGGAATGGCATCTTGCAGTAAGCAGGATATCAAACCGAATTCAGCTACTACTGTTTCTGAGCCGGTCTGGAGATCGTCTGAAGAACCTGTTGTAAATGAAGGCGGAGATGAAGGCGGAACTATCGTTGATCCTAATCTTCCAAGTGAAGAGGATCCAAACAAGCCTGCCAATACTAATGGTGGTTAGTCTTAACTATTTAAATGCAACATATTTGACGTCCTGATAGCAATATTAGGATTTTTTTTTGTCCCAAACTTTCCTTCCGTTCACTAGATAAAAGATACACTTCAGAGTTTATTCAAATTTCGCATACTTCCTTTGCTTATATTGCTTTAACTACTTATTGGCGATAAATAACTATACATGTCTAGCAAGGTAAATAATGCACTTTTCGAACTAATCAAGGCAATGTCAAAGTCTGAAAAGAGGTACTTCAAATTGATGTCCTCTAGACATACTATTGGCGGTGAAAATAATTACGTTCGCCTCTTTGACTTTATGGACAAGCAAGAGGAATATGATGAGGACTTGATTTTTAAAACCTTCAAAGGAGAAGCATTTTTAAATCGATTTTCAATCACTAAAAAACGACTCTACGATCACGTATTGTCTGCACTCGATTCTTTCCATAGTACCAATTCAACGGAAGCACAATTGTACAAACAATTGCATGGCGCAGACATATTATTTGAAAAGTCGCTTTACGATCAATGCCGAAGAGTTTTGCGAAGTGCTGAAAAATTTGCAGAAAAGAACGAATTGGCGAGCATTCAACTCCTCATATCTTATAAAAAGAAACGTCTTTTCGAGACAATGGGAGACTTAAGTGTGTCTGAAGAAGAAATTACTGAGGTATTTGTAAAAGATACCCAGTACGCGAATTCAATCAATGCATATAACAGCCTCTGGGCAATAAAAAGTAAAGTGTTTTCTCGCCTCTCCAAAAAAGGAGTAGCACGATCCCTGGAAGATAGCAAGGCGTATTATGAGTTATGCTCAGATGTGCTCGGAGATTATTCATTGGAGAATCTAACATTCGAATCAATATACCTTTATCATCATTTGTTGAGCGCGTATTATTATGCGATCGGCGAATTACGCAACTCCCTAACGCATTTAGAAATTAATCTTAAGGCAGTCAATGAAGATGACCTTGAGAAGCGTGTAGAGGCAAATAAGTACATATCAGGACTCACCAATGCAATCTATATTACAGATAAGATTGGAGAATTTAAAAAGTCTAGCGAGTACCTCTGTGAATTGAAAAAATTTGCGGCATCTGCAAAGTCCAATGAAGATTTATCGATAAAACTCTTTTCAAGCATTAGTAGCATAGAATTGAGTATGTATCTGCGAAAAGGTGATTTCACCAATGCCAATAAAACGGCGAATGAAGTAACGAATAAACTCCTGGAATATGGAGATAAAGTAGTGCCCATTAGACGTGCGTTTTTGGAGTATAAGATGGCAGTTGTCAACATGGGATTAGGCGATTACTCGGAAGCACTTAAGTGGATTAATAGAATCTTGAACGACCCGAATCTAGATAAAACAGAAGATATTATAGGCTTTACCCAATTGCTTGATCTACTCGTACACATCGAGCTTGATCACACGCAACTATTGCCGTATTCATTTAAAAATACACAGCGTTTTTTCAAGACGCGAAATCGCTTATACAGCTTTGAAAAAGTATTGCTTCATTCAATTAGCAAGTTGATCAAAAGCAACGATCATTTTGACCGTCAGAATATTTGGGAAGC
>JBLHON010000032.1:0-18894 GCA_047621865.1 Crocinitomicaceae bacterium
TTTCAATGCCATCAATTGATCTCGTTGAGTACTTATTGAAGTGCTTCATGTTTCCGCTATGACTGCGAAACTCAATAATATTGGATTGTGAATTCCCAGAACCAGAGAGCAGTAAAAATGTTAAGAATGCCAGTGTTTTCATGCCTTGTTTATTTAGAGATGCATTAATTGCTCATAATTCCCAAATTAATTTCTGCTGGAAGAGAAAATCATTGGACTAAGAATGTAAATGAGAAGAATTGGTCCAAGAATACTCAACAAAAGTGTCAGTCCAAAACTGCCTTCTTTTGGCGTTGCTCTCGCCTCAGGATTAATATTCTGCAGACTTTTCTTCCCCTTCCTAATTTCGATAGACGCATTATCGTAGCCAATAAACACCACACTATCAATTGAATTTTGAAAATTGTAGGTGCTCATCAGGATCTCCTTAATACTGTCCAATGAATGGTTCTGATTGAACAAAGGGTGATCTCGCAAAGTATCAGTTCCTGCTTTCCAGAGTTGTCCATAAGCACTTCTTGGTGAGCAATCATTCAGTGGAATTGGATCATAAATGTACTCGGATCTACAATACTCACTGGTAACCATAAGCGCGACTCCATCCTCAAGAAATCGAATCGTATCGAGTGCTGCAGTCTTGATTCTCTCCATTGGAACGTCTCCAAAATTGGTGTACACACCATCTATAGCCCGAACAGAATGCTTCGTGAATTTCGCCATATTTCCACTGTGGCTTCTGTATTCAATTATGTCCGTTTGTGCGATTCCTTGAAAGGAGCAAAAGATCAATAGTATTCCCACTAATTGTTTCATAGTACACGCTGTTTTTTCTTGATTAATTCTTTGCCCAATTATATGTTAAAGGTCCAAGAATGTAGACTAACAGCCCAGGCAAAAGGACACTCGCCAATAGTATGAGTCCAAAACTTCCTTTTTCTTGATCAGGTTTAGTATGTAAATCCTTCAGAGGCTTCTTTCCATCTTGAACTTCGAGAAGCGCATTATCGAAACCAATGAAGACCACACTATCAATTGAATTTTTAAAATTATAGGTGGAACTTAAAATCTTCTTAATACTATCGAGAGAATGATTTTTACTAAATAATGGATGATTAAGCACTGTATCTGTTCCAGCACTCCATAATCTACCAAGTGTTGCCTCTCTTGTCATACAGCCATATTTGTCGTATTGAGGAACAGAGAGGTGGATTGAATTACAGTATTCACTTGTGACCATTATTGATACACTGTCTGAGATAAAGAGAACTGTGTCGAGCGCGGCATTTTTGACCTGTGAAGCTCTCACCATACCAAAATTAGTAGTCATTCCATCTATCTTTGGAGTAGAATACTTCGTGAATTTTGACATGTTTCCACTGTGGCTTCTGTATTCAATTATGTCCGTTTGTGCGATTCCTTGGAGGCAACAAAAGATCAATAGTACTCCCAATAGCTGTTTCATAGTATTCACTATTTGCCTTGATTAATTCTTCGCCCAATTATATGCTAAAGGTCCAAGAATGTAGATTAGTAAAGCTGGTAAGAGAATACTCGCCAACAGGATGAGTCCAAAATCACCCTTTGTTGTGCCGTCCAATTCTTTTGGCTTAACATTCTCCTCTTCAATTGTGTCATTAATTTCAAGAGCACTATTGTCATAACCAATGAAGACAACACTATCAATCGAATTCTGAAAATTGTAAGTGGTTTTTAAAATATGCTTGATACTATCCAATGAATGCCTTCTGTTGAAGAGTGGATGATTTAGCATTGTATCCGACCCAGCACTCCAGAAATCACCACCTCTACGTCGTCTTGTCAGATTTCCTTCATCATCAACGTCTACCTGAAATTGAGCATTACAATACTCACTGGTAACCATAACCACTTCGCACTCAGAAATAAAACGAACAGTGTCAAGTGCTGCCGTTTTAACTTCCGGCATACGATAAGCCCCAAAATTAGTAGTCACTCCATCTATCTTTGGAGTTGAATATTTCGTGAATTTTGACATATTTCCACTGTGGCTTCTGTACTCAACTATATCCGTTTGAGCGAACCCGTAAAAGCAACAAGTAGTGATTAGAATTGCAAATAAATGTTTCATATTTAAGCAGATTTTGATGAGTTATGATTGGCTTTTGACCATCCAAATATGATGGGCCCTATCACGTAAACAAGAAGAATTGGTACCAGAATGCCGAGTAATAAAATCAGCCCAACACTTCCTTTCTTAGCGTCCTTTTTAGCCAATCCTTGTATGTTTTTGGGCGACATTCTACCGTCCTTCACTTCTTGATCTTCATCAATATATCCTTTAAACACTACGCCAACAGGAGAAAATTTCAGGTCATAAATGCTGCCTACAATATCCTTTATACCATCTAGAGATCGTGTCTCGACATATAGATGACCTTGATGAACAGTATCTCTGACCAATTCCCAATTGTTTTCCCGTGTGACCATTTGAGTGCTTCCATCCTCATTTATATGCACAATAGAATCCCCATTATCTATTAGAAACAAGTTACTATAGAGTTTAGAAACAATAACTGCAGAAGTGTTTGAGATTCTACATACGGAATCAAGCACTTTAGAACTCAGAAATTCTGGCATATGGAAGGTCAATTCTGGACCACCAAAATTGGAAGGAGTACCGTCTAAATTATTTGCTGTATAGCTGATGAATTTCGTGAAATTTCCACTATGACTTTTGTATTTGATCACATCTGTTTGAGCAGTTCCTTGGAGGCAACTGAAGGTGATTAGAATTACAATTAATTGTCTCATAATCTGATGTTTTTAAGTGAGTTGAGATTCATTCTTCGCCCATCTAAATGCTAATGGACCGAAAACATAGATCAAGATTAAGGGCAAAAGGATCGTGATAAGGAGCATAAATCCTACTCTACTCTTTTTTGATTTTTCTGCTTCCAATTTCCGAATTTGATCTGCTGATTTTCGACCTTCTTTGATAGAATCGTCGTTTTGCTTGTTGATTTTTCGACTCTGGAGTGCTGCATTATCGTAGCCAATAAATACCACACTATCAATTGAATTTTGAAAATTATAAGTGCTTTTCAGGACTTCTTTAATACTATCGAGCGAATGAACCCTTTTGAATAATGGATGATTGTCCATTGTATCTATTCCCGCGCTCCATAGATGACCATAAGCAGTTCTAGGGGAACAATCGTTTACCTTATCATTATCGTCGAACATATTTTGTTCTCTACAATATTCACTGGTGATCATTACGGCCATTCCATTTTCAAGGAATCGAATTGTATCGAGTGCAGCTGTCTTCACGTTTCGATAAGGATCCATTCCAAAATTGGTTGTCAATCCATCAATTGAGTGGGCAGAACCCGTGAACTTGGAAAGATTTCCACTGTGACTTCTGAAAGCGATAATATCAGTTTGGGCATTCGTGAAAACGCATGGAAAGGTAATGAGTAGAAGAAGTACACGCATCATACATCAGATTTTTGCAGAAGTCAGCTCTGTGAAATTAAGGAATCACTAAGCCGAATTCGTTCTGTACGAAGCAGTACACCCTTTCAATAAAACCGTTCAGAAGAGATGTAAAACAAAAAAAGGGGATCATCAATGATGATCCCCTTTCAATAAATTAGAAGCAATTATATTTTAGTATATCGTTTACGATCTGTTTCTTTTAGAAAGATCTTACGCATTCTCAAGCTCGCTGGTGTCACTTCCACATATTCATCTCCTTGAATATATTCTAAGCATTCTTCAAGACTAAAAAGTCTTGGTGGCACAATTCTCACTTTAGCATCAGTTCCAGACTTACGCATGTTCGTTAATTGTTTCGTTTTTGTAACGTTAACAACCAAGTCATTTGCACGACTGTTTTCACCAATTACTTGACCTTCATAAATGCTTTCACCTGGTGCGATAAAGAAAGAACCACGCTCTTGCAAGTTGTTCAATGAGAATGGAATCGAAGTTCCAAGTTCCATAGAGATCAATGAACCATTCAAACGACCTGGAATCTCACCTTTGTAAGGCTCGTAAGCCGTAAATCTATGCGTCATGATTGCTTCACCAGCTGTTGCTGTTAGCAAGTAATTACGAAGTCCAATAATTCCACGAGATGGCACTCTGAAATTGATCACCATTCGCTCGCCTTTTGGCTCCATGTTCGTCATTTCACCTTTACGCTTTGTTACTGCTTCAACGGCAGTTCCACTGTGTACTTCAGGTAAATCGATTGTCAATTCTTCAATTGGCTCACATTTTTTACCGTCAATTTCTTTGAATAAAACTTGTGGTTGACCAACTTGTACTTCGTATCCTTCACGACGCATTGTTTCAATCAATACAGACAAGTGCATAACACCACGACCATAAACTAGCCATTTGTCAGCTTTGTCTGTTTTGTGAACACGCATTGCTAAGTTCTTCTCTAATTCTTTATCTAGGCGTTCAGAGATATGACGCGAAGTCACAAATTTCCCTTCCTTCCCAAAGAATGGTGAATCATTGATAGAGAACATCATGCTCATTGTTGGCTCATCAATATCTATTGTTGGCAATGCTTCAGGCTCCTCAAAATCGCAGATACAATCTCCAATTTCAAATCCTTCAATTCCAGTTATTGCACAAATATCTCCAGCCTGAACTTCTTTTACTTTACGACGTTCGATGCCTTCAAAAACGAACACCTCTTTAATTCTGTGTTTCTCAAATTTCCCATCTCGTTTTGCGAGAATGATTTGCATATTTTCCTTGATGATACCACGATTCAAACGGCCAATTGCAATTCGACCAACGTAGGCAGAAAAATCAAGAGAAGTGATTAACAATTGTGTATTTCCTTCGTCAATTACCTTTGGTGGGAAATGCGATAAAATAGTATCGAGAAGAGGTGTGATTGTTTTAGTAGGTACTTTCCAATCTTCAGACATCCAACCATTTTTAGCTGAACCATAAATTGTAGGAAAATCTAACTGTTCTTCAGTAGCATCTAATTCGAACATTAAGTCGAAAACTTTCTCATACACTTCTTCAGGTGTACAATTGTCCTTATCAACTTTATTCACCACTACTAATGGTTTCAATCCAAGAGCTAAAGCCTTTCCAAGTACGAAACGCGTTTGAGGCATTGGACCTTCAAAAGCATCTACAAGAAGACAAACTCCATCAGCCATGTTCAAAACACGTTCTACTTCTCCTCCAAAATCGGCGTGACCAGGAGTGTCAATAATATTGATTTTTGTACCCTTATATGTAACTGAGACGTTCTTCGATACGATTGTAATTCCTCGTTCACGTTCCAAGTCATTGTTATCCATGATAAGTTCGCCAGTAGGACGATTTCTTTCATCTTTCATCTCACCAGCTTCGATCATTTTATCCACGAGCGTCGTCTTTCCATGATCGACGTGTGCAATAATCGCGATGTTTCTGATTTCCATAATTATAATCTTCTAAAGGTCTTCCTTTCGGAACGTTAACTAATTATCTTCTTCTTGTTCTTGATCCACTTGAACTGCGGCTGGATGATGACGACGTCGAGCCTCCTGAACGACCTCCAGAGCTTCTAAATCCACCACTAGAGCGATTACCTCCAGATTGACGGTATCCACTTCCATTTGATCTTCGTTCGCGTTCTCCTCCTGATCTATCCTCGCTTCTGTCACTGTTAGATGATCTCTCACTTCTATCTCCACGATCACTTCTCTCACTTCGGTCGCTGTTAGATGATCGCGTTTCACGGTTTTCATCTTTTCCGAATCGACGTTCACGATCTCCACCTGATGGTCGGCGTTCATTGCTACCTCCTTTATCCTTTGTGACCTCAACACTTACTTCGTTGCCTTCGTACTCTGCTCCATTCACCTTTGCCACAATCTGTTCAGCCAAGTCATTGTCAGCTTCAAAGAATGAGTAAGAAGAAAGAATATCTATTTTTCCAAAGCTTCCTGAATTCAATCCTGTGCTATCGCAAACAACGCGCAATAAACCGCCTGGATTCAATCCATCTTTTTTACCAAGGTTGACAAAGAAACGTGTCTTGTTGGCATCATCTTTTCTACGATCTCTGCGATTTCCATCGTCACTATCTCTTCTATCCCCTCTGTCTCTGTCTCTTCTATCTCCTCGATCGTTTCTGTCACCTCGATCTCTGCGATCTCCTCTGTCTCCACCTTTTGCATTCAAATCACCTGCGCGATTGTAATACTCGATAAACTTATTGAATTCAGAAGCAACAAACATTTTGATCGCATCTTCTTTCGAAATGTCCTCAAATTGCTCCATGACCATTGGCATAAACTTCGCCATGTCATCCTCCTTTACCTCTGAATTAATTACGTTGGCAACTATTTTTTTCAGTTGAATCTCACAAATCTCTTCTGCTGTAGGAATTGTTCCCTTCACGAAAGTCGTTCTGATCTTCTTCTCGATAATTCGAATTTTGTTCGATTCACGGTTACTAATCAATACAAGAGATTCTCCTTTTTTACCAGCACGAGCAGTACGACCACTTCTGTGGGTATAATTCTCGATTTCGTCTGGTAAATTGTAATTGATTACGTGCGTAATATCGTCAACATCAATCCCACGTGCAGCAACATCTGTAGCAACAAGTAATTGAATGCTTTTCTTTCTGAATCGATCCATAACACGATCCCGTTGCTGCTGTGATAAATCACCATGTAACGGTTCTGCGCTATATCCTTCCTTACCTAATTTCTCAGCAACCTCTCCTGTTTCACGACGAGTTCTGCAAAAGATAAGTCCGTAAATATTTGGATTAAAATCGATCAAACGCTTCAAAGCAGCATAGCGATCACGCTCCTGAACACTGAAGTATATATGCGATATATTCTCGTTCGTCTGATTCTTATGTCCAATGGAAACCTCTAGTGGGTTATCCATATAGTTCTTGGCGATGTTGGCTACCTCCTTTGGCATTGTTGCCGAGAAGAGCCACACATTTCTCACATCAGATGTATTATCCAAGATGAAGTCAATGTCTTCCTTGAACCCCATATTTAGCATCTCATCTGCCTCATCCAACACGACACATTCAATGTCTGTTAGATTAAGAGCTTTCCGATTCACCAAATCACAGAGACGACCAGGAGTAGCGACAATAATGTTCACTCCTCTTTTGATGTCTGTAATCTGCTTACGAATGTCAGTTCCGCCATAAACTGCGACGACCCTAGTTTTCGCATGGGTAGAATAAGATGCTAGATCTTTTGAAATTTGGAGACACAATTCCCTCGTTGGGCAGATGATTAGCCCCTGTGGCAATCTCCGTGTTGTG
This sequence comes from Crocinitomicaceae bacterium, assembly GCA_047621865.1. GTDB lineage: Bacteria > Bacteroidota > Bacteroidia > Flavobacteriales_D > Crocinitomicaceae > UBA4466. Next base: position 7,301 of record JBLHON010000032.1, read on the forward strand.
TCAATCTTGTTAATCAGCGGAAGACCAAAAGCCGCTGTTTTCCCCGTTCCTGTTTGAGCTAATCCAACGAAATCACTATATTCACCTAATAGGTGAGGAATAGCTTTCTCTTGGATGGGAGTAGGTGTCTCGAACCCCAGTTCTTCTAACGACTTTAACACCTCACTCTTTAGCCCGAGTTCCTCAAATGTCATTCTATGTTCTTAAAATTGAGTGCAAAGGTACGTAGAATTTAAGGAACTCTCCAAAATACAGTCCAGTTAGTCGTTCAATAGATACATTTCATCGTCCAATGTATCAATCCTTTTTGACGAACTTCACTGTGCGAACGCCATTTTCTCCTTGAATTTTAAGGAGATAAGCTCCTTTTGACAGTTTTGAGACATCCAATTGCTTGAATTTCCCGTCTAAATTCATAGGTATTTTCAGTGCCATTCCCAAGGAGTTAAATACTTGAATTTCACACTTTTGATCGGCAGAAACATCGACAAAAAGTTCATCTTTAACTGGATTCGGAAAGATGCTCAACTCGCTATAAGATTGCTCATCTAGTGCAAGTGAACTCGGCAAGGTATTCACAACCAAATAGCCACTATCTCCAACGGCAAATGTAACATCACTCCCATAAGAGCTCATTCCATTTATGCTTTCGTCTACATCTTCATAAGTCCAATTAATTCCATCAATAGATTCAAAGATCACACCATTTGGTCCCGTGGAAGGAGTTGTTCCCGAGTAAACGTCCCCATTTGAAGCAATATGTACACAATTGAATGAAGGATAGTAGAAGGTTGCAGAATTCATATCCTGGATCCATGTAAGACCACCATCACTCGTTCTCAAGATTCCAAATCCCCCTCCATTGTCGTTGTAACCAGCAAATGCAACAAGATTGTCGACCATTTTAACAGAAGTCAAATAAGCGTCAACTCCCAAAAGATCAATTCGAATGGAATCCCAGCTTGCTCCAGCATCTGTTGTTCTCAGGATATATTCATTTTTCACAGCAGCTAAACCAATGTTCGCGTCTCCAAAGGAAATCTCTTTAACATGATGATCTGCATTCCAAAAGATTGGATCATTGAGCACTGAATTCCACGTACCAGCATCATACTCTTCAATCATAGCGCCCTGAAAACAACCAGCTCCCCCCATGAACAAATGATCTTGATTGTCAATATACATTGTTTGAGAATAACACATATTTGATGCTAGATTTCCGAATGGAGTCCAATTAATGCCACCATCCACAGTGATGTATGTTCCTCCATAATCATTCGAGATGTATCCTGTTGTCTCTGAAACGAAATCTATATCCACAATTTGATAAAGATCAGGGTTAGACGCCCCAGTTACTGGCATTTCAGCCCACGTTTGTCCACCATCGATTGTTTTAAGCAAGATACTAGAATCTCCTCCTATGTAGCCTATATTCGCTGAAGGGAAATCAATGGCATATAAGTTTTTCGTGGTTCCTGTTTGAATTTGATTCCATGTTTGAGCATTTACACTTAGCGTCAAAGAAATCGTTACTAGTAGTAAGAGTATATTTTTCATAGTTCATGTTTTAATTCTAGAACCAAAATTAGTTGGTTAGGGTGGCGCACACCATGTACAATTCCGACTTATGAATGTATTTTCTGGAATTCAGAAGGTGAAAGATCTGTTTGAGCCTTGAAAAACTTACTAAAATGGGCAGGATCATCAAAATTGAGATCGTATCCAACTTGTTTTGTGGATTGTCCAATCAGCAAAAGTCGTTTGGCTTCAAGGATAATTTGATCATAAATCACATTACTTACGCTCTTTCCAGAATGGCGTTTAACGAGATCATTGAGTGATTTTGCAGACATATTCATCTCGTCCACGTAGTCCTGCACTTTTCGTTTCTCTTTAAAATTCTCAATGAGAAGTCGACGAAATGTACCATATTCACTCAGTTTGTACGTTTCCTTATGCTCGACACGTTTCATACATTGAATGCACAAACGCTCCAATGCATTTCTTAGAATATACTGATTGTATTTATCGTCTTCTTGATTCGATTTCCAACTCTCCTCAATCACTTGATTAATAAGTGTGCCTTCATCTTGACTCAATTGATAGGTGGATGCTTGTTGATCGGCCACACGGCAAATTTGATCTGTTAAAAAGTGTTCAATTTCACCTGCCTGACGAACTGATTCTAAGCCAAAGAGAAAGACAAACCCCGAAGAATCTAGCGCTCGTCCCATTTGATGTACTTGACCTGGTGCAACAATGTGAATTGACTTTGAACTAATAGTTAGATCTTCGAAATCAATGATGTGCGAGCCTCCACCCTGCTCAAAATAGAAGAGTTCAAAATAATTGTGTCTATGAGGTTCCGTAAAATCATAATCATTCAACTTTGATAGTTTGTTGATTGTTATCTTACTCTTGCCTACTATATCAGAATTGTGAACAGGTATCATCAAGGTTAAATGTACGCATCTTCAATCAGATTTCCTTATTGTTCACTTGGCGTCATGAATCCTGCCACCAATGCAAACGAACTATCATCAGAAGCTGTTCTCCCTTTATTTTCAAGTGCCATGGATTTCAAATCAGGTAAACTTGGTGCTGAGCCTGCAAAAATCCCAGCATTGATTTCTTTCTTTTGAACCATTGTGCTTGTTACTTGTGGAGATTCTCCTCGATCAACATAGCGATCTATGTATTCGTGCTCGATTTGAATTACAGTATCAGTGGTGTTCTTATCAATGTAAATCGTATCAACTTTCGCCAAGGTAGGATTGTTATTCTTTACAGTGATCGTATTTCCAGGTTGAATCAATAGAAAGCCCAATATAAAGGCTGCAGCAGTTGCGAGCAACACTTGATACAAAGGAATTGGCACAACGAGACCTTTTTTCTTTTCATCCAAAACGAGTGGTCGAGGGATAAAATCTTCGTCATTTTTCAATTCAGTTAGTGCTCTACGTGAAATCTCATAGGAGCTTTGAGTCCCAAATTCAAGGACAAAATGCAGTTCTGAATCCGAGAGTTTATCAAAATCTTTCGACTCTACTAGATCTTGCCATTTCTCCTGCTTGCTGCTTAGTTCTCTTTCCATGATCATTCTTTTTAAGTATTGTTACTCGCACTGAAACTATGTCCAATACGATCGCCCGAAGGATTAAACTCTTGTATTTGTGCAGTCACCTTCTTCGTTGCATAAAAGAGTCGTGACTTAACTGTTCCCAATGAAACATCTGTAATTTCTGCAATTTCATTGAGTGGGATTTCCTGCATATAGCGCAAAACAAAGGTCAGTTGATGCTCATCAGAAAGCCTGTCAACTGCTTTATTGAGTGCCAATTTGAAGGCTGTTTTATCCAAGGAATTCTCATTCCAAGTGGCCCTTTCTTTGAGTTCGTATTCATCCTCAGAGATGTGCAGATGAATGGGTTTTCTAAAATCAGTTTTGCACATATTGCTGGCTATGACAAACATCCACGTATAAAAATTTCGAGTTGGATCAAACTGGGTGTGTTTTTCCAGAATCCGCATAAAAAGTTCTTGCGTAAAATCCTGTGCTTTATCGAGATCGCCATGGAACATCTTACGAAAGAAGCCAAGCACACGTTTTGCGTACTTGGCATGAAGCTGAGCTAATGCTTCATTCTTTCGTCTTGTCCTCAGTAAACCAACTAGTTGTTCATCTGAAAAAGAAGATATGTCTTTCTTAAAAACACTCATCTACTCCCCTTCTTCAAGGATTTTGTTGAGGTATTCTTTCTGGTCATCATGCAAGATAAGGCTTTGCAATACAGCTTCCAATTCTCGCGCTTTCTCCAATTCTTCCGTAGTCCTATAATGCTTTAATAACTTAACCATGGAAGGTAGATAAAGCCCTTCGAAATGTCCTGCAACTGCATCTCCTCGATGTGTTGTAAACTGCGTTTTTAAGTAATCAATCAGATACAATTTCTCATAATTCCTACGAATTACGCTTAGGTTATCACATGTTTCAGAACTATAGACATACGCCAATCCTGTTAGGTATAAATTGTCTTTCACTTCTGGATTATCGAATTCTCTTAGGGCTGATATTGCTACATACACAGGGATGTCACTTGTATTTTTAAAAATATGTTTGAAGATATTTCCATCTTTATCCTCCATCTTTGGAATCCCCAATTCATTCAGAATTAAAGCACGATACTCCTCAATCAAAATAAGGTGAGTATTGACCACAGTGACGTCTGTTCTGAATCCTTTTGCTCCTTGAATCAACCAAAGTGCATAGGTATCATTATCCCCAGCAGTGAAAATAACTGCATTCTCTTTTAAGCCAGCGAGAACGTTATACCCCCAATTCAAAATGGAGCCAGGAACCTCATTTGCATCATACAACTTTGTGCACATTTCACGAAAGTTCTCTTGATCTCGCTGCATCTCGTAGTTGATCATTAAATCATCATAAGCGCGAACATCATCTGGTGCTATTTCATGGGCTTTCAATAAAAATGGCACTTTAGCCTTATCATTTCCACCGTCCCACCAAGCAAGGTGATTTGCCTCAAAAGTTTCAGGTACTTCCGTGTATGCATCTGTCGCAATTGTTGTGCAAAGTTCCGTATATCTCTTACGCTCGTCTCCTTCACTCAAATTCTTAAGTGCACGTGATGAGCTGTAATAGTTGTACCATGCTTCTGCATTTTTAGTATCCTTATCGATTTCTTTTTTCCAGAGATCGAGTTGAACTTCATACCATCCAATTTCATGTCGTTCCACAACAATACTCAATACTGTTTCTGGTTCTTGTGCCTGCAGATGTCCAATAATACATAGTGCGAATATTCCAATAATTGTCTTCATTTTCTTTATGTTTAATTTCTTGATGCTCCCGAAAGCTATCGGAACTCATCGATTTCTATTGATTAAACAGAACTGGTGCACCTTGTTCTTTCATTTTTACAAACGTATTACTCAGAACTCTTGAATAGGTTCATTTAAAATCGAACTTTTTTATTAACAAGCCAATTTCTATCGCGTAACGCACTAATTTATTGATTTTTTGGATGTAAGATGAACGTTGGAGAGTACTATTTACTCTTCCTTTTTAGGAGGATCGACCTTCTCTGGTTCCGTCACTTTAGGCTTTACCTTCTTAGGTTTTACCATTTTAGGCTCCTCCACTTTAGGCTTTTTCACTTTGGTTTCAGTGATTTCCTGAGCTTCTTCCACTTCATCGGGAACTACAGCTACCTTTGGCTGTGAATGAATTGGACGGCGATGCACTGCTTCTTCAATATCAGTTGCATATTGATCTAGTGGGCGTTTGATATCATCTTTTGTTTCCTGAATAAGTCCAGACAGATCTAAGTCGCCTTTCATTTCTTTCCCAGACTTTCTAATTTCACTCTGAAGATCTTGTGATGCATCCTTGACTTGACGTATTGTTCTTCCCATTGTACGCGCCAATCCTGGAATGCTCTTTGAACCAAAGAAGATAAGGATGAAGGCCAAAACCAACAATACCTCACCTGTTCCTATGTCATTCAGGAATAAAATCATGGCGCAAAGATAGCTTTTTACTGCAAGCTGAAACCCAATAAATGTGAATTCCATGGAAGAATAATTTGAAGATGCCGCATCAATTAATGGATTATTCAACAGGTGTAGGTGTTGATTACGTACCTGTATCTTTAGGTCGATAAATGCGCTAAATTGTATCAATTATCGACCTGTAATGCAAGTCCTTGTGAACAAATACGTGTATCTTTAGTCTGTTAAGTTCCTGTATGACTCGGATTACTATTCTACTGTTTTGCTTAATTTCCCTTTCATCAATTGGACAGGAACCCTATTATCAAAACTTAAAGAGCTCCCATGGGCTCGCATCGAATAATGTTTACTATTGCTTTCAGGATCACCAAGGCTACATGTGGCTTGGTACAGACCTGGTAGTCAGCCGATTTGATGGATACTCCTTCGAAAAATTCGATCATGAAGATGGCCTATTAGGGAATGAGATTTTCCAAATTTACCAAGACAGCAAAGAGCGAATTTGGTTTCTTTCACTGAATGGAGAACTCGGTTATTATAAGGATGGATCTTTTCACAATTCAAGAAATACTTCCTGGTTAGCCAATTACCATTCAGAATCATTCATTTCTTCAATTATTGAAACTGCCAATGGTGACCTATTTATAGCATCAAATGACTCGACTATCTCTAAACTTAATTCAGACAATAAATTCACAACATTCGTCGCTGGTACTAAAAACTATAAGTTTTGGATAGATCATGGAGCCCTTCATTTGCTAACATTTGAGGGAATACGTCAGTATAAAAATGGCGGATTCGAACTCGATGAGAAGACGAGATTCAACAAGGCATTTCCTCTAGCACTTTTCTACAAGGATGCATTGTATATTGGCTATACCAACAACATACTGCTTTATTCGGGAGGTACGAAAGAGGTTCTTAATCTGCCAGAGGGAGCTGATATTACTTGGGTTGGCCCCACAAAGCATGAGGATCTATTGGTTGGTACCAGAGATGGCCTATACTTTTATGATGTCAAAACGCGTCAAATTTCTGTCGATAAATCAATGGATGGTTCGATCATCACGAGTTCGTTCTATGATCAAGAGGGTAATTTATGGATCTCGTCTCTAGGGAATGGTATTTTCTTCTCTCCTCAGCCAGAAATACTGATTTATGACAATGACTCACAAATTCCAGTAAAGCAGATTACCACCATTGAGCGTGGCTTAGACAACTCACTGTGGATCTAGTGGATACTGTGGACGCATTGGACCAGATGGAATAGAACATTTTAGAGTGAATGAAAGTCGAAATCAGCCAATTACCAATATTAGAGTTGGCTCAGGTGGATCTTTATACATTTGGAAGCAAATCATCACTTACAGTAATTAAGGCATAGAAACGCTACTAGTTTCAGTGCGAAAGAAGTCAAACCTTCTGGAAACACTTCGAAAACGCGCTCAATTTCCGACTTAGAAACCAGCCTTTGATGAGGGATATGTATTGAAAGTTCCCGACGCAGTTGCGATTAAATTTCCTGCTCTGTCGTGAATTTGCCCCTCCACAAACACCAAACGATTTCCACGTTTAATGGTTTCTGCTGTTCCCGTTAACACTTCCCCAAGCAATGCAGGAGATACAAAGGAAATTTTCATTTCAATCGTGGAAACAACTTGACCTGATAATATCACCTGAGACAAAGCACATATTCCCATTGTTGCATCCATTAATGAACAAACTGCTCCACCATGGGCGGCACGAGGAGTTGCCAAATGTTTTTCGAGAATTGGCATTGTGTTGATGACTTTCCCAGGTTCAGTAACGTCAAAATCCATATCGAGCATTGCCCCGAAATGATTGTTGGCAATGTAGGCTTTAACAATAGGATGATTTTGCAACTCTTGCATTAGACCTCTTTAGTTATATGTACATCCATTTGAGGGTATGGAATACTCAACCCAGCTTTTCCGAATTCAGTGTAAACTCTTTCATTCATATGAAAAAAGACTCCCCAATAATCTTCTGTCTTTACCCAGGCTCGAACGATAATGTTAACTGAAGAATCTCCCAGTTCACCCAATACAACCAAAGGAGGTTCAGGATCATTAATGATGCGTTCATCTTCCTTCGAAAATCGCGTAAGAATTTCCTTGGCAATCTTAAGATCGTCGCCATACCCAATCCCAAAACTCCAATCTACACGACGCTTATCTGCTTTCGTATAATTTGTTATTGTTCCATTTGCAACGGCACCATTGGCAAGAATAATGACTTTATTATCGAGTGTTTTAAGAATAGTATTGAAAATAAGGATGCTATCAACTATTCCTTCTTCTCCCTGCATTTTTACCAAATCTCCTATCTTAAAGGGTTTGAAGAGCAGCAACATGACCCCTCCAGCAAAATTACTCAGAGTACCACTAAATGCGATTCCAATTGCGAGTCCAGCAGCTCCTAAAATTGCCACAAAGGAAGTCATCTCAATACCAAGTTGACTCAATGCAGTAATAATAACCAATGCTTTTAAACCAACAGAGATTAGGCTACACAAAAAGCCGCGAAGCGACTGATCCATATCCCGCTTATTGAGCAGCTTATTGACCTTTTTTACAAGGTATTTGGTAATCAACAATCCAAAAAAGAGGATTGCTCCTGCTATCAGAACTTTAAGTCCTATAGATACGAGAACATCCGTGATTTCCTTTTGCGAGAAGCCCAGTATAAATTCATCTGTCAACTTTCCTTGAAGCGGCATACGTTATTCTGTTTTGAAGTTGAGCCCAAAAATACTGTATGTTTTCGGGTTCACCTTCTAATTCTGTTAATTTTGAACTATGTTTTTCATCCTATCTAAGGCATTACTCTTTATTCTATCCCCCTTCTTTTGGTTGGTGGTTTGTGCTGGATTTGCTCTTTTTATCAAGACTGGAAAATGGAAAAGACGCATGAAATGGACAGCTCTTGGGATTTTCATCTTCTTTTCTAACTCTGTTATCTTTTCAGAATACTGTGGCATTTGGGAGATTCCAGGTAAACGAATGCAAGATATTGGTCAGTATGATGTTGGCATCGTGCTTGGAGGAATGTTTGAGTACAATGGCGACTTAGATCAACTAACCATTCGAAGACAAGGTGATCGAATGGTTCAGGCCATTTCGTTGTACAAATCTGGGAAGATTAAGAAAATCTTAATTTCTGGAGATTCTGGCTACGTTACTGATCGTGGGTTACACGAAGCAAAACAGGTGAAAGAACTCTTGCTTGAATGGGGGATTCCGGAAGAAGATATTTTAAGCGAAGAAATCTCAAAAAACACGCATGAGAATGCAGTTCAATGCTCCAAAATATTGAAGAAGGAGCCTGAGTATAAGTCATATTTACTGATCACATCAGGAATTCACATGCGACGATCATTGGCCTGTTTTGAGCGAGAAGGATTGCACTGTGATCCTTTCTCTACTGATCTTTACTCGAATAAATTAGGTGGGTATCATTGGGATCAATACCTCATCCCCAACGTTGATAACTTCACACAATGGCACAAGCTTCTGAAGGAAATCTCGGGATATATCGTCTATGATATGCGCGGATACATTTAACTATTTACGTTACAAGAATTTATTCTCCACCTGTTTTCTTGGCCAATTTAGCTGCTGCTTTCTCTGCTTTAGCTTTTCTCTTAGCTTCTTTCTTGGCTAATTTAGCTTTCCTCTTAGCTTCTTTCTTTTGAGCTTTTGTTTGCTTACCAATTGGAACTTCATCATCCTCTGCCCCATTGGTATCAGGAGCTCCAAATGAATACGTCTCACGACCTTGCTCATCGTAACGATGTTCTTCAGCTCTTACACCTTTCTTGTCGTACAAGATTCTTTGTTTTGTTTTATTCGATGGATAATTTTCGACGAACCATCCAACTTTCTGACCATTCTTATACGATTGTTGCACTTGGATATCACCTTGATAGAAAAATGTGGTGAATTCACCATTTTTGACACCCATACTCCAATGCTCAGTTGACAATAGGGTTCCATCATCATAGTAATACTTAATTTCTTTATCCTTTTTTCCTTGACGGTAATTCACGTTCTGAATAACAATGCCTTTCAAGTTGTGTACTTTGAACGATCCATCCAATATACCATTGTCGTAATGAACGACATTTTTTATCCGTGATTTAGAATAATATGTACGTTTGACGCCGTGCAAATTTCCAGCATTATAATTTTCCCAAAGTGTTGTGTCGCTTAAATTCTCCTCATTTTTATTCTTGAAATAAATCTGTCTACCGTGCTTTTCGCCCAATTGATAATTCATTTCCCAAGCAACATACCCAGTACTGTCATAGTAATAGATTTCAGTTCCATTCTTTACTCCTTGGATATGGCTTTGAATCACACGTCTGCATCCTGAACTATAAGTTGTTGTATCAACACCATGTTGCTTTCCATTTACAAAGGTCACTCTACGTTCAAGAATACCGTTCATATGACAGGTTTCACAACGACCAGTATAGGGTCCACCATTATTTCCTGCATAAACAATATCAACATCTTCTTCGTAGGTAAGTTTCTCGTTGCAATCGATTACTCCAGCTAACTTTCCACATTGCCATTCTGCATAGCGCAACTTGTCTTTTGGAATAAGCACGCCAGCAGCATCATAACGCTCGTAGCATTTTTTTTGCTCTTTCACTTCTGGAATTTGCGCAAACAAGGTTGTCGTTAAAATTGAGCACAGTAGAATTAATAGATATTTCATGGTGTGTTTTTTATAGTTCTAAATCAATTATTGTTCCTTTTTGAGGAGTTCGAGCATCTTGCGCATAGACTCTGGGATGAGCACTGATGAATTAATCAAGCTGTCAAATGCCACTAGTGTTGAGCTACCTGTTGAACAAAGTTTATCTGCAACCATTACTTTATAATCGAGTGTGAAGCTTTTTGTTCCAATGTGCGCAGTAGAAACTGTAATTTCTGGATTGTCATGAAGCATGATTGGCAGTAAGTACTCTACCTCATTCTTCACCAGGATAATTCCATCTCGTTTCCAGTCCCAATCACGTCCAAGAGATTCTCCAAAATAATGAACACGCGCCATCTCAAAATATGTCAAGTAGACACTGTTATTTACATGCCCCATCACATCGAGGTCAGAATACCGTACATTTATTTTTGCTGGTTTAATCACGCTTATCTAGTTTTTCAAAATCTGAATTATTGCTAATAAACTCGGGAACTATTTCCTTCATTTTCCTAACAATTTCCATGTTATCTTGCGATTGAAAGAGTTCAATTAACTCCTTAATCATTGATATATGTTCTTCATTGGCACCGCGAACAGTCGCCTTCAAAATCTGTGGATGGTGGGTTGATAAGGTATTCTCTTCTTTCGCCAGTAACTCCTCGTACAACTTCTCTCCAGGTCGTAACCCAGTGAAATTAATCTCAATATCTTTGCCCAGTTCCAGTCCACTCAGCTTAATCATCTTTTTCGCAAGGTCAATAATCTTTACTGACTCGCCCATATCAAAGACAAAAATCTCGCCTCCTTCGCCCATAACTCCTGCTTCAAGCACGAGTTGACAAGCTTCAGGGATGGTCATAAAGAAACGCGTAACACGCTCATCCGTTACAGTTAATGGTCCACCATGTTCAATTTGACGCTGAAATAATGGAATTACAGAACCATTTGATCCAAGTACATTCCCAAAACGTGTCGTAATAAATCGCGTTACTTTCTTGTCATTCTTTGCCTGAGCGTATACTTCAGCTATGCGTTTAGACGCGCCCATCACATTGGTTGGATTCACGGCTTTATCCGTGGAGATCATCACAAACTTATAGACTTCATGCTTCACGGCCAGATCTACCAAATTGCGCGTGCCCAGTACATTTGTCAATACTGCTTCTGAAGGATTACTCTCCATCAATGGAACATGTTTGTATGCTGCTGCGTGAAAGACAAACTTGGGTTTAAAGGTTTGAAAGAGATTATTCATCCGTTCAAAACTTCGAATATCGCCAATCACGACGTCAAAATTCAACTGAGGATAATCGGAGATTAATTCGTTCTGTAAA
>JBLHON010000033.1:0-18792 GCA_047621865.1 Crocinitomicaceae bacterium
TGTCAATCCAACTCATATTTATCCAGCTGATGGAATATATAGTGTACAGCAGCTCGTTACAAATGTCTTTGGATGTCAAGATTCCACCACGCTGGATATTCTGATCCATCCTCAACCAATTGCAGGGTTTAGCAATCTGACCGTTTGCGCGCAAGATGTCGTCGATTTTACTGACACCACAATTGGAGCGCCAACTTATTGGGAATGGGATTTTGGTGATGGAATAGGAACTTCTCTTAGTCAAAATACAACTTATGTGTACCCAGTTGGCGGATTTTACGATGTAGAGCTCATTGCTGGAAATGCAGTTGGATGCGTTGACACAACAGTTGTCACGATTGAAGTTTATACGAATCCAGTTGCTCTTTACTCGGCGGATACAGTTTGTTACCTCGATATCACAACCTTCACGGATTTATCTTCTGATGTCGTTCCATTGGCAACTTGGTATTATGATTTCGGCGATGGGATCAATAACTCTGGGCTTCAAAACCCCACGTATATCTATCAAGCAGCAGGAACCTATCCAGCTTCATTAACTGTGACCAATATATATGGTTGCGACAGTACCATTCAAATAAATGTAGTTGTAAACAATGTTCCAATAGCAGATTTCACTACTGATACAGTCTGCTGGGGAAGTCCAACAACGTTTACAGATATCTCCATTGGAACGGTCAATACATGGAATTGGGATTTCGGAAATGGATTCTCTTCCACGAACGGCCCTGTAGAGAATTACACCTACCCGCTCCCAGGAAGTTATCTTGCATCAATGGAAGTTGATGGTGGTGTGGGCTGCACGGATATTGCCTATCAGGTAGTTATTGTTGTGGATGTACTGACTCCAGCAATTGGTGTCCAAGCCACTGCATGCCTTGAAGAGATTGTCCAATTTCAAGATCTGTCTGTTGCAGCACCAGGTGTTCTTATTACTGGATGGAACTGGGATTTTGGTGATGGTAGCACAAGTATTTTGCAAGACCCTCTTCATGGCTATTTGATTCCAGGAACTTATACAGTCACTTTGGATGTACAAACTTCAACTGGGTGTACAAATAGTGGAACGACAACTATTACCGTTTTTGATCCACCATCGAGTGCATTTGATTTCACAATACCTTGTGAAGGGCAGCCGACTATTTTTACAGATAATTCGACTGATCCTTTAGGAGCAATCAGTTATTGGGAATGGGATTTTGGCGATGCAAGTCTACTATCATTTGATCCATCTCCAAGTCACACGTACGCTGTGGCTGGAAATTATGATGTAACACTTGTTGTAGCATCAACCAATGGCTGTAATGATACCATCATTCAAACTGTCACTATCTACCCTTCTCCTACTGCAGATTTTGTGAATGGATTGGAATGTGGTGGAGTGCCCGTGGATCTTACGAGCACGAGCGTTGGAACCATTGTTAGTTATGAATGGATCTATGCTGGGTCGACATTCTCAACAGCACAGGATACACTTTATGCATTCCCTACAACAACTGACACACATCCTGTAACATTGGTAGTAACAACTGATCTTGGCTGCATTGACAGTGTAACACACGATGTTATTACTCGTCCAGTTGTCAGCTTTGATTTTGGTCCATTTGAAACAGCTGGATGTCCAGTAATGGAAGTTTCCTTCTTTGAGAACAGTCTCGTATCAAGTGGTGGTGCAATTGTCAATTGGCTTTGGGATCTGGGAGATGGATCTTTCTCCTTCAGTCCAAACCCAACGCATTTCTATGAAGACGAAGGATCGTATACTGTGAGTCTGCAAGTTATTACTGATCAAGATTGTATCTACACAGACACTCTGATTTATTCAATTATTGTTTATCCTCAGCCTACTGCAAATTTCACGTATGCTCCACACGACATCAGTATTTTGAATCCTGAAGTTGATTTTACGAATACCTCTTCTGGAGCACAGGATGTAGAATGGCACTTTGGTGATTTTGACTACAGCAATGAGTGGCATCCTACACATACTTATAATGACACGGGATATTTTGAAGTAGCGCAAACAGTGTACAATGAATATGGTTGTCCAGACACGATGTATCAAACGTTATATGTCCATGGCGAGTTTGTTGTTTATGCCCCTAATTCCTTCACTCCAAATGGAGATGGGATGAATGACTATTTTAATGTGAAGGCTTATGGTCTTGAATCTTATGAGTTACTCATCTTTAATCGTTGGGGGGAACTCGTCCACACTGTCACTGAATATGACGTTGGTTGGGATGGTAAATACAGAGGTCAAGAATGTCAAAGTGGTTCCTATACATGGAAGCTCGTGGGCATTGATTTTGAAAAAATTCCACGCGATTATGTAGGCCATGTTATTCTACTCCTTTAGTAGGTAGATAAAATTTAAATCCATCTATTATTTTCGAATTAAATTCATATCTTTGCGCCCCGTCTACAATGAGATGGGACAATTTTATATAAATAACAAAACAAGATTTTATGAATTCTTACGAAACTGTTTTCATTTTAACTCCCGTTTTGTCTGAGGAACAGACAAAGGAAGCAGTGCAGAAGTTCGAGGGTGAAATCAAGTCATTAGGAGGTAAGGTAAAACACTCTGAAAGCTGGGGTCTACGCAAGTTGGCCTACCCTATCCAAAAGAAATCGACTGGATTTTATTTCCTGATTGAATTTGAAGGACCAAGTACTGTAATTGCTGAGCTGGAGGTATCACTTCGCAGAGACGAGCGTTTAATGCGTTTCTTAACTGTGAAAATGGACAAAGATCACATCTCATGGGCCGAACGACGCAGAGTCAAAATGGGCGCAAAGAAAACTGTAGCTGCTGAAGCTTAATTACAAACAATTTAAATTAGACCAATTATGGCTGCAAATGACATTCGTTACTTGACTCCGATTAATATCGAGCTAACAAAGAGCAAATATTGCCGTTTCCAAAAAAGCGGTATCAAATACGTTGATTACAAGGATCCAGATTTCCTTTTGAAATTGATCAACGAACAAGGTAAAATTTTACCACGTCGTCTCACAGGTACTTCAGCGAAGTATCAAAAGAAGGTGAATAAAGCAATCAAACGTGCACGTCACATTGCTATTCTTCCTTATGTTGCTGACATGATGAAATAACCACTAGTTGAACACGAAATTTCAAAGAAAATGGAAGTAATTTTAAAGAAAAACGTAGATAACGTAGGGTATGCAAATGAACTCGTTACCGTTAAGAATGGATATGGTCGTAATTTCTTGATTCCTCAAGGATACGGCATCCTAGCAACAGCTTCTGCAAAGAAAGCACATGCTGAAGTCATGAAACAAAAATCACATAAAGAGACGAAAATTCTTGCTGAAGCTCAAGAGCTTGGTACAAAATTGGAAGCTACTGGAGTGAAGATTATTACGAAGGCAGGTGAAAAAGGAAAGATCTTTGGATCTGTGAACACTGTTCAATTGTCTGAAGCATTGAAAGCTGCTGGAGTCGAGATTGATAGGAAATCATTGAAGATTAAAGATGAGCCTATCCGTGAGGTTGGATCATACGAAGCAAGTGCAAATCTTCATAAAGACGTGAAAGCTGTCTTTACATTTGAAGTTGTTGGAGAGTAATCTCTGAAAAATAGATTTTGAAATCCTGCTCTTTGGAGTGGGATTTTTTTTGTACCAATATTTCGGTAGATTAGTGGATATTCTGTGGATCCACTGAATCAATTTAACGCTCATTACATGACTCGTAGAATCCTATTATTCGCATTAGTCTTGCTTCTGGTTTTAATCAGCTGTTCTTTATCAGGAGAATTTCATGGCGTATCAAATCCAAACTATATTGACTTGACTGTTCCTGGGCCTATAATAGATAGTACAATGCCGATGAGGTCTTCAACTAACTTTCAACTTCAACCACCAAGAATGGAAATCCTGCCAAACAGAAAAGTTAAGTGGTATTCACCATATCTTGGAAGTACTCAAGGGCCTGAACGCGTTTCTCACGGAAAATGGAAACGAAATATGAATAACGTTACATTAACGAGTGATGAAGGTGAAAACAGAAGTCACTATTTAATCGTGGATGATTCTTTGTTCTATAAAGATAAAGAGACAAGCCCATATGTTTATGTCAAAACCAAATGAGGGAATTAGCTGTTTGATTAGGTGAGGATTACAAATCCGACTAAACATCCGACCCAAGCTAGTATATTTCAAAATTATCCAAGTCAATACTCTTGATACTTTCAAGATTCAATCCATACTCAGACAATCTATGTCCTAAATTAGATAAAATGTAATCTTGCTCAACAGGGAATTTTTGAGCTAATCTTCTGTATTCTTTTAATAATTTCCTGTCTTTCAGATCTGACAGAGCTTGCAAAGCTGAATGCACTACTTTAGTTGATCCGTGATTGAGTCCATGTATAAAAGCATCTAAGTACTTTTCCTTATTCTTAAGTAATCCAATCGAATAGTAGGCAGCCATTGCAAGCCTCTCATCTCCTTTTACAGTAAATGGAACGATCATCTCACCATAATCTATGTTGGACTCCTCTAGTATCCGTGTACAGGCAAAGAACGTCTTGGTATCCTGAATTTCAGGAATGTTTTGTTCGATGAAATCTATCCATTCTCTTCCTTTGTCTCTTGCATAGATGGATATCAATCCAAGTACACGAGTGAAATCAACTTCACCCGCCTCTATAAGATATGGTTTAGCGAGTTGATAATTACACTTTGCCATGATCCCAAGCAGTTGATTCTTAAAGCTCTCCTGCCCATTCAAATATTCATGTTTAATAATTCTCAAGGACTCTTCACTAACATTGCCCTTCTTTAAGATTGCATTAAGCGTGTCTTTTTGTATCTTCAAGTCATCTGAAGATTCGAAAATCTCCAATAACTCCTCAACACTACCTGCCATTGTATAGCCAAACCAGGCTGTAGAAGTGTGCATTAAGTCACCAGAAATCACTTCAACTAGCCACCTCTCATACCAATCTAAAAAATTATCCTCGAAGGTAAACTTTGGCTTCTCCTGATCTATATTGATATTTAGAACTTTCCCTTTACTTGAGCCATTTAAGACAAGGCCATGAATGGTAGTCCCTCCCTGTGATCCAATCGGTAGAATACCGCCGAACATTTTGCCTAATGCGTCATCATAGGCTTCATCAGAGATGTCACCTCCCCAAATTGTTTTCTCAAAGTGGGCCCATTGCTCATCGATCGAATTTGGATTCAGATTGCATTCCTCTTTTAGATAGAATTCTGGATTCACATCAATTAACTCATCAACATTTTTTCCAAGCGCATAAATCCCATAAAAAGGTCCAGCTCCAGAACCTGCAAAACCAATTCCGCCATTACCTACATTCAGAATAAATGATCTATAGCATTCTGGCAGTTGGATCGAAAATTTGCTTTCAAAAGCTTCAACGTCCTTCACATCAACAGGATCATTCAATAAGTACTGGTGTCCTTCTGCACCAAATACGACGAACTTCTCATCCACGCTTCTTGCGTTAATGAGCTTCTCCTGAATCCTTTTAATTTGAACTGAATAGTCTATCATTCGTGTAATAATACATATAATAGAAAAATCCGCCACGAACAAAGTCATGGCGGATCTTGATATTTTTAAATTTCTTGTTACATCATCTCAGGATATTCACATGGCCTGAATGAGTTTGACGATCATCATTATCCTTCGCCTTGAACTCCATTCTCCAGACATATGCTCCAGAAGCCACATTTTTATTTCCATACGTTCCGTCCCAACCAAAATCAACATCGTGAGATTCAAAGATCACTTCACCCCAACGATTGAAGATAATGAACTCATAATCGTAGACATCAATTCCAGAAGTAATTATTGGTTTAAAGGATTGATTGTGCTCATCACCATCTGGCGTAAATGAATTCGGAATATAGTAAATGAGCTCTTCTTTGATATTAACTCCTGTCCAAGCTGTATCCGTACAACCAATCGGAGAATATGCAACGAGCTCGACAATGTATCCTATTCCAGTTTCACTAAAGTAAGAATGTGTAGGCTCGAAATCAGTACTCAACCCTGATCCATCTCCAAAGTCCCAAGTATACGTTGTAGAACCTGTTGAACCATTAGTAAAGCTAACATCTACTGGCTCTAGATTAGTTATTGTACCATTCACTGCAGATGCTTGAGCGATAGGAAAATCTTCAATGTAGATATAATCGTCCATCGTGATTGCATTCACACATCCTTCAGCCGAAACTGCTACCAATGTAATGTCATAGTAACCTGCTGCACCAAACTCATGGTTGAAATTACCACAATCCGAGTAGACCTCAACTCCATCCACAAGCCAGAGGCATTGGAATGGATTAGGTGTTGTATTGGCAAAGTTGACAATAGTTGGTATACATCCCTCAACCACATCACCTACAAACGAAGGCAGTGGAAGTTGATGAACAGTAATATAAACAGAGTCATTACCTGTACAACCTGCTGCATCCGTTCCGATAACATATAACATCTGAGAAGAAGTTGGGTTGAATGAAATTCCATCAACTACCCCTCCAGTCCAGGCGTACGTATCAGCACCAGTGGCGGTCACTAGGATCGATTCACCAATACATAATTCTTGTGGTAAGCCAGCATCAACACTCAGTTGTGCCGCGATAATAATATCAAAATACGAGTAATCATCTGTCATACATCCATCAACGAAATATTCAAACTGGTACAATCCAGCTGGAAGTCCTGTTGGATCAAATTCAGTCGTTATTGGATCAAACTGTCCAGATGCTGTTGTCTCACTGAACACTCCAATAAGATCTGCATTTTGAAGCAGTGTAGACAATGTGATAATTGACGAATTCAAACAAACGGTCATTGTTGAATCCAGACCAGCGGAGACAATAGGTTCACTTACTGCAATTGTAAAGAAGGCAGTATCAGGTGGACAGAACCCACTTGCTGGCGACACATAAATAAATGTATAATTCCCAGTTGCTAAACCTGCTCCAGAGAAAACAGTAGTTCCAGTATTGAATTGACCAGATCCTGTTGTTTCTTGCCAGGTTCCACCGGGCAGTGCTACAGGGTCCAAATAAGTCGATAATATAGTACTCGAGGTAACATCATTACAGATCAGACCTGAATTGTCTGCCCCAGCTGATGAGCCTCCACTAACATCCACCACGATATCCATTGCAACACTCCCACTGATACATCCACCTATTGGAGTTCCAGTAATCGTATAAGTTGTTGTAACGAAAGGTGAGGCATAAACACTTCCACCCACAGTTGTACTCAATCCAGTTGGTGGACTCCAAACCCAGGAATATTGTGAGATACTTGGACCATTCAATGTGATATTAACAGGAAGTCCAGGACATGTTAACGCAGTATCAGGTATAGCCGAACATGGACTAACTGCACCACCTAAGCCTCCAGCATAATCGAAGAATAGCAAGCTACTAAAAGCTTGATCTAACTGCGAATCATCCAAGATAATCACATATGTGAACGTTTCAGATGCGCCAGCCGCTAAAGCAGCAATTTTGTAGCCTAAAGAAATAGCTTCATCTGCAGTACCTTGAGAAGCCACTGTACCAGTTAACCCAGCAGTACCATTCCAGATATCAGATCCATCACGATTTGCAAAACCTCCATAACATACACGGAAATTAGGACCAATTCCACCAATCCCTAAGTAAGAGTCCCATGGATTTGTTTGTGTTGCTGAAACCAATGCCTTTTCACAAGCTGGGATTGGCTGAGCAACAATAGTGTTTGTTGTTGAGTAGATACCTCCATTAATGGATACATTATTATCTGGATCAACATTTCTATAATAGTACGTATCTACAAGGTTTCCGCCTGTATTATTTGTCAACGTTACCTCAGTGGTATAAAATAGATTCGTTGTTACCAATCTATAAATGACTCTAACCCCTATTCCAGCAATTGTTCCATCCCACTGCACGGAAAGACAGTTTCCATCTACAGTATAATTTGATAGTACACCTGGGATTTCATTGAGCAATGAACCAAATCCACTGCTTCCATTATTACCATAATTCATTCCATTCACTTCAATGCCAAAACCATTTTCTGGTGAACCTGGAGTGAAAAAATCACCGTCGTAATCGACCCAGCCATCCAATTGTGGATTGGCTACGAAGCCAAGAAAAACTTCTGGATAGGTTGAAGTGGTACGTGCATTGGATCCGGCAATATCAAATGTTCCTTCGTGTCCATTATTATTAATGCCGATCTCAACACTATTCCCCATTAGATATGCCCCATTTGCATTCAACTGCGAATAGGCTCCTGAAAGGAAAAAGCTAAAACTGATAACTAGTAGTATTCTCAAAACTTAAAATTTGAATAAATAATATTACAACTGAATGCACTTACCTTGCACGTAATTATTCCACGATGCAACTGAGTTTACTTGTTCTGGTTGAACTCTGTCTTTATGTAAATGCATAATAATTGCACTTTCATCAGAATTCAACAGGAACGTAATTATATTATTGGATATAAATCCTAGGTGTTTTTTTAATTGGGCAAGATCCGCGAAGTGCGCCTCTACCCTTTCGAGCTCATATCGATTGTAAATCGCTCCTTCATCAGCAGCAGGAATTTCAATACATCCTTCAGGTGACAAAACGATTGGAGTTGTACTAACAGAAATAATTTCCGATTGGGCTGTAGTTTGAAACGAAAGCAGAAATGCAAACATCGCAACGAGTGAAAAAATTTTCCCTGTAATGATGTAGTTAGGCTTTCTTCGTGTTTTCAGTAAGGTAATAATCATAGCTAGAATCAATAAGTTAAGCAATATACTCAGAAAGAGCAGCAAAAACAAACACTCTAGGCTCTAACAGCTATTCAAATTAGCGTCGAGGTCTACAGGTCTAATGCAATTTCTTTATCTAAAATCTAAGTATATCGTGCACAGAGATTTACCATTCATCTCTTCGTACTCCCAATTGACGATGGAATCAAGTAAATAGTTGCTTATTTATTCTCCCCACAAAGAATAATTTTCTGATCTCCTCTCTTATCTTTGTCTTATGAAATTTATTTCGGCCCTTATTCTCTTTATTGGATTGCTCTCATGTTCTTCTGAAACTGGCTCTACCCTTAAGGGAAATGATGTGACATCGAATCGTACAGATATTAAAAAACCTGTTGTTGTAACTAAGGACATTCCAATTGAATTTGCGCAAAACTTTATGTTGCATGCCATACCAAATGGATATCGTCTAGAATTAATTGATCCAAATTCACAGGAAATTGAGCTTTCCTATGAACTCACTTATGACACTGAAAAGAAAGGTGATAATATCATTCATATTCCCATTACGAATATTGCTGCACTGTCTCAAACCACAGTTGGGATGATCTCATCACTTGGAGCTCTAGATGATTTGACAGGAATTTTGAATATTGACTACGTCTATGATCCAACAGTGAAGAAGCTATTTTCGAATGGTAAGATCACAGAATTCAAGGATGAAACGAATTTCCCCATTGAGACAGCTGTTCAGGCGAAAACGGAAGTGATCATCTACAGTGGTTTTGGCAAGGAATTTCCTCAGGAGAAAAAGCTTCAGAAATTTGGGATCAAGGCAATCCCTAATTATGATTGGCGAGAAACACATCCTCTTGGGCGTGCCGAATGGATCAAGTTTGTTGGAGTGCTTTGTGGCAAGGTGGAAGAGGCTGAAAAGACCTTCAATGTCATCAAGAAAGAATACGAGGATTTGCGTTGGAAGATTAGAAAGCTGGAAGATACCCCAACTGTTCTGAGTGGGAATTTTTGGGGAGATCAATGGACTGCACCTGCTGGAGAGAGTTATATGGCGATCTTAATTTCAGATGCTCGAGGTGATTACATGTATAAAAGAAGCGCCGGAACGGGCAGTATCTTTTTGAGCATGGAGAGTGTAATCATGAAAAATGAAAAGACCAAAATTTGGATCAATCCTGGATTCAATACAAAAGAGAAAATCGTGGCTGGAAATCCAAAAGGGCAGCATGTAGGTCCGTTTAAGGGCAAACCTGGAACGGGTATCTATTGTTATTCTCATGAAATGAACAAGTTTTGGGAGCGTGGCGCACTGGAACCTCACCATATTCTTTCCGATTTAATTCATGTTTTTCATCCCGAATTCGAACCAGATTCCGAACTTTACTTCTATCAAAAGTTGTAAGGTTGATCGTATCCAGACTACATAAATGGTTGTTGCTTCTAGCGTTAATAGCGCTACCACTACTTGGTTTTCTTCATTTTATCTCTGGTCCAACGTCCCTAGATTTTGGCGATTTTTTTAATGGACTTTTCAACTATGACTCGAATATAAAAGAGCATGTAGTCGTGCGTGAAATTAGAATTACCAGAATGACAATGGCAATTATTGCTGGCGCGGGACTCTCCATTGCTGGGCTATTAATGCAAACACTCTTTAAAAACCCAATGGCTGGCCCCTATGTATTGGGGATCAATTCTGGTGCAAGTCTCTTCGTGGCATTCAGTATCATGACTGGTATTCCCTTCCTAACTTCCGATATTGGAATTATCGCGAATGCCTTACTTGGGGCACTTATCTTTGGCTTGATCATCTCTATATTTTCAGGTCTTGTACGATCGCAGATTTCGTTACTCCTAATTGGCTTGATGCTCGGAAGTTTTACGAGCGCCTTTGTCTCTATGCTTCAAGCAGTAAGTGATGCACAGGAATTGAAGGTTTTTACACTCTGGGCACTTGGATCACTCTCGAGGGTTGAGTTCAATCAATTGCCCATAATTCTCAGTGTGTTTGCAAGTGGATTGATTGGCTCACTGTTATTGGTGAAACCATTAAACTTATTGGTTCTAGGTCAAGATCAAGCGCGCTTACTTGGGATGAATTATCGGGTGGTTCGATTACTTATTATTACGATCACTGCTATTTTAACAGGATTAATCACAGCATTTTGTGGACCAATCGCCTTTGTTGGATTGGCCGTTCCCAACCTCGTTCGTATGTTAATGAAAACCCAACATCATGGACTCCTCATTCTTTCCTGTGCAGTGATAGGGGCAATCTTCGTGCTTATTTGTGACATTTGTATCCAACTCCTCGAAAATCAAGTGAATATCCCGATCAATGTATTTACCTCTGTTATCGGGGCACCAATTGTGGTCTTACTTATTCTTCGCAAACTACGATGATTCGATTATCTGAGGCACATATAGGTTATTCTCAAGTCCTGCTGAAAGCAACTAATTTGGACTTACAGGAGGGAGTTGTGTACGTTTTAGTAGGGAAAAATGGTGTTGGGAAATCCACTTTCCTTCAATCGTTAACAGGACAAATCCCTTTGTTGAGTGGATACATTGAAATTAATGGAAGGTTATTAAATGATATTCCGAAAAGAGAAATCCCAACCATCCTGTCATTTGTACCAGTTCAATTTCCTCAGATGGATTATGTGCAGGGACAAGAATATATTGCTGCTGGAAGATCACCTTATACGAACGTTTTCGGAAAACTCACTGAAAACGACAAGACGCTTGTAGATGATGCCCTGCAGATTCTCAATATTGAGCATCTCAAGGATCGATTTACATCAGAACTCAGTGATGGTGAGAAACAACTTGTTGCCATAGCTAAGGTCATTGCACAAGAAGCTCCACACATTCTTCTTGATGAACCTACAGCATTTTTAGATTACCCAAATAAGAATGTGGTGTTAGCACTATTGAAAAAGATCGCTAAGGAAATGAATAAATGCGTGATAATATCTGCGCATGATCTGGACCTTTGTCTGGTACATTGCTCACACTTTATTGTTGCGAATAAGTCAACACAGGCACTTAGCTTATTAGAGGCTCCAACGAAGGAAGAGTTGCTTGATGCAGCTTTTGGTGAGTAAGCTCATTTGAATGATTTGGCAAGGAATTTGTATCTTTATCTTCGAATCAACAGACCATTCAAGAACACGATCAACTCCCTAAATCAATTAAAATGAACAAATTACTAAGATTCGCAATTGTCCTCCCCCTCTTTATGTTCGGTTTTTCTGTGAACGCGCAAGTTGTGTATAAAACGGAATGGAAATCGGAAGCTGACAAAGTAATCTATATTACAGAATGGAAATCAGAGGCAGATATGATTGTCTACGTTTCAGAATGGAAATCTGAAGCGGAAAAAGACTCAGGCATTTGGTATTATTCTGATTGGAAATCCGAAGCAGATTGGAAGATTTACACGACAGAATGGAAATCGGAAGCTGATCTTGTCATTTATTTCACTACCTGGAAAAGCGAAGCTGGATATAAGTAGATCTGCTCTATTCGTGTAAGGTCTCGAGCCAATCCAATGCTTTCTCTTTTGTACTGAACAACTTTGTTGGAACTGTTGACTTATTAAATTTGACGAAAAAATTCGCCATTATCCTTATTGGCATGGATTTCCCGGTTACAACTGCATAGGCTATCGCGAGATCATTCACCGGCTTTTTTGTGATAAACTCTTGGGCTTCCACAGTATAATCCCACACCCCACTAACATCAGCCAAGACGAGCATCTTTTTGCCTTTTTGAAATTCTAATCGTAGGGCTAGATTATCCATAACATGCGATAATTCAACGATAACAACATCCTTGTACACAATATTTAGTATGTCATTCTCAATGAAATACTTCGCCGTTTCAGATTCTACTTGAATTATCGTCTGCATTTATCGATAAAAATACAAATTTAATCGATACAATAATAGCTTTAATCGAATAATTAGTTGAGCTATAGTTGATTATCTATAACTAATTGTGACAATCTGGTTAAGCAAAAAAGGAGAATCCCTCACAACTAGAATAAGCTACGAGGGAATTTTTATTTGGATCACCTACTTAGATTTTTTTTTATTGTTTGAATCGTTTTTACAAAGCCATCGGAAAATATGAATCGATTCAACAAGAGACTTGATGGAATATTGTTTGCATTAATTCTCTTCGTTTCCTTTATGACAAACTATTGATTACCAATAATGTAACCACACCCCACTGATATCAGTCAAGACGAACATCTGTTTACCACTTTGAAAGTATAACCTTAGAGCTTGATTATCCATAACATGTGATAGCTCGACAATAACAATATTTTTGTAGATACTATTTAGCATCTCATTTTCAATGAAATACCTTTGAATTATTGTTGGTTTCACATCTAAATATTGTGTTGCAGATAGGCAAGAAAAAATGTTATTACACTCTTGAATACTGTATCAGTGAAATATAATTGAAGGTATTTTCGAAAAAAATTGTTCAATCGAAATTTTATCGTATTATTGTGATATCAATATGATATTATTATGAAAAAAGAAAAGAGATTAATAGCAGCAAATGGTTACATGATGTTCATCGTGTTAATTGGAATTATTGGAGTAATGATTACTGGATTAGTATTAACTGAAAATCCGCTTTTTGCAATTCTAAGTTTAATTATCGTACTGATAATTAAAGGTTTTTTTACTGTGAATCCAAATGGTTCTAAAGTGATGGTGTTATTTGGTGAGTACAAAGGAACAGTGAGGGATAATGGTTTTTTCTGGGCGAATCCATTCTACAGTCGCGAAATAATTTCGCTCCGCGCAAGAAATTTTGACAGTGAACGCGTAAAAGTAAATGATAAAATTGGTAACCCAATTTTGATTAATGTAATTTTGGTGTGGAAAGTCCAAGACACTTTTAAAGCTGCTTTTGACGTTGATCATTACGTAGAATTCGTTCGTGTACAAACAGATGCGGCAGTTAGAAAGCTAGCTGGATCTTATCCTTACGATAACTTTGATGATGATCGTAATGAATTGACTTTGCGCTCTGGAATGGATGAAGTAAATGAAGCTTTAGAAAATGAAATTACTGAGCGTCTATCAATGGCTGGAATTGAAGTGATGGAAGCAAGAATTGGTTATTTGGCGTATGCTCCAGAAATCGCAAGTTCAATGCTGAAAAGACAGCAGGCAGTTGCAATAGTTGCGGCACGGAAGAAAATTGTCGAAGGAGCGGTTGCAATGGTTGAGGACGCTCTACAAAAACTTTCCGCAGATGGAGTTATTGATTTTGACGATGACAAAAAAGCTTCAATGGTCAGTAATTTAATGGTTGTATTGTGTGGCGATAAAGAGGTAGTACCCGTTATTAATGCAGGGACATTAAATTAATAAAATGAGCAAAAAAAAATCATTTGTATTACGCATTGATCCCGAGACTTTTAAGTTGATCGAAAAATGGGCAGATGATGAGTTTCGCAGCATTAATGGACAATTGGAATGGATGATGTACAAGTCATTAAAAGATGCAAAGCGCTTGAAACAATCCAATAAAAAGGAAGGTGATGGGACAACTGATTGATTTAATTAGTTCTTCAATTTATTGGCAAACCATTTCCAGAAGGTAAGGAATCAAAATCGTCTTCACTTTAGTCCAACAGCTTAAATTGGTCCTCTCAGTTCTCGGTTGAAACCCTCTAATCTCTGAATTCTCGAAAATTTTGTTCCGTAAAAGGGTTACTTTTTTGTTATCTTGACTATTAAAGAGTGAATCAAACATTCATTCCAATGACAGATCAAGAAATTATATCGGCCATTCGAAAAGGGAATCGAGAGAAGTCCATTGTCTTTCTTTATGAAGAATTTCCAAAAATAGAGCGACTCATCATTAATAGTGGGTGCAATAAATCTGACGCTCGCGAAATCTTCAATGACAGTCTAATCCTATTAATCGAAAAAGTCGAATCTCCGAATTTTGTCCTTACTTCAAAATTGACCACCTATTTATATGGGATCAATAGAATAATGGCGAAGAACAATTTAAAGAAGCATAATAAACCTCATGAACTAGAATGGAAAGATGCATTGAATCTGGACGAAGGCGATCTGGATTACGATGTCGAGTATGAAACCAAGCTTAAATCGATTGAGCTGCTATTGACAAAAATCTCATTAAAGTGTCGGAAAATTTTCCAGCTTTTCTATTTCGAGAAAAAATCAATGCAAGCAATTGCAGATGAACTTGGGTATTCAAGTATGAATTCAGCGAAGACGCAAAAATTCAAATGCATTGAACAAGCGTTCAAGCTTTCTCAACAAAATCAATCCATCCAACATTAATCTAGCCATCATGAGATCACAATTAGATATAATCCAACAAATAGAGC
Source organism: Crocinitomicaceae bacterium (assembly GCA_047621865.1). Classification (GTDB taxonomy): domain Bacteria; phylum Bacteroidota; class Bacteroidia; order Flavobacteriales_D; family Crocinitomicaceae; genus UBA4466. Next base: position 15,178 of record JBLHON010000033.1, read on the forward strand.
AGTTCATACTTGGAACCATGGACGCATCTGCCATCGAACAATTTGAAACCTCGATCGCTCAATCAACAGAGCTTCAAGATTTAGTCGACTTTCAGCGCCTACAAATCCACGCGAGTAAACGAGCTGCACTAAAACTTGAAATCAAGTCATTTACACCACCTGCACGCAAATCATTTTGGAATAAACTTCGATCCATCTTTGGTGGAGGCCTATTGGTAGCTGGAATAATAGCAGCGTTTTCTGGCTTTAAAGCGAACGAAGATATCCCCGAGATCGTGGCTGAAATTGAGACAACAAGTGTTTCAATACCCGACAATACACGCTCTTACCAGAGTAAAGTGGAACCAAATTCACCTGTCACTAAAAGAAAATCAAATCTGACTACAATCTATGATCGCAACACATCTGTTTCGTATGATTCTTCTTCAGCAGAACACTTCTCGTGGCTTCCACTTAAAGAAGAACATTTCTTCTTCGACGCTCAAGATGGCGGGATTTTCGAGGGTGATGAGGGCGTTCTCATTGTTGTACCCGAGGATGCATTATTGACTAAAGACGGGGAAGTTGCAGAGGGCGAGATTGATTTTCAACTGATTGAAATACTTAAAATGGAAGACATCATTGCCTATAACCTTGCCACGATGAATGGGAAAAATCCACTTTCTTCTGGTGGCATGGTCAAAGTGCTATTTGAGAAAGATGGCGAGGAATTGGTGATCAACCCAGCTCGACCATTGTCGATTGAAATTCCAACTTCGAATTACAATCCAGACATGAAAATTTGGGAAGGAATTGAAGAAGATGGAATAGTTGATTGGCAGAATTCTACGCCACTAAAAAAGACCTTAACGATCGTTGATCTTGACCTTCTTGATTTTCTACCTGCAGAATTTGAAGATGCCGTGTACGAGATTCTTCCTTATCATGGACACGATGAACTTACGAAGGACTTGGTTGACAGTATTTACTTTTCGCTATCTGAAATTGAAGAGAATAATATTCCAGGGGCTCCAGGGTACTATCAACCTTCCAAAAAGATATATCACACCTACGCTCATATTGAAACAGTAAAACCAAATAGTTCGGGTCGTGATGCTTCCAAACCATTGCAAAACGTTAAAATAGCTGTCTACGAGAATGATCGATTTTATTGCAACGTCCATACGAATGGCGAAGGAGTGATTGAAATTGATCTGAAGGGCAAGAAAGAGCGAAAATTAAAGCTAGTCCCAGCGATTCCAGGCTCGGATCCAAGACCTCAAACCATCAATTTCCGCAAAGGAGTTAAACCTACTATTGTATTTGAATCATTGAAGGATGATGAAGAGATTGAATTCGTTAACCAATTGACTAAAAGAACCAATGCTCCAGGTAAGTCAAATTCTCAAGAGTATTGCTTTATTGATCCAAACTCGATTAGAACAATCTTAGATGTTGAATTTCAACAGACTTTTATTGCGACGAAAGAATTCGAGGAGCGAATTGCTGTAATTCATTCATTGGCAAATGGAGATGGAATTCTCGCAACCTACGTCACTAATTTGGATCAGCCATTGTGGAAATGTGATCAGCTAGCGTCCAATCAACTTAGTGGCTCGGAGCGTGAAATCTTTCGAAAATTTGAAGCACAGCAGCTAACGAATGTAGAAAATGATGGAATTAACCAACGAGATTTATCGGCATATTACGATAAAAAACGTCAGGAGTATGCCATTGCTCGCAATGCTGAAAGAAAGATGTATCAGAGAATGACTGATCGTGAAATCGATGGGCTTCAAGAAGATTTAGTAGACAAACTAAATTCTTCGCTAACAAGCTATGAAACAACTGGCGAACAACATAATGCCGAAAAAGAGTGGGCTGTACTTTACCGCAAAAATGTGTCCACTGCACCCTCTTACGCCTTTGACTGGAGCGGTGGAGCATGGATCAATTGTGATTCCTACCTCGCTGGCATGTTTAGTTCTTTAGAAGAAGTTGAAATTAGTGTCGATCAATCACCAGATGATCTTGTTGTATATCAATGCATAAACTCGACAAAATCACTAATTACACTTAGCAATTCTAATGATACGTATCAAGCTAAATTTCCAGTGACTAGAATAGCTGATGACACCTACTGCCTAGCAATTTCAAAGCTAGAGAATGGCTTTCTATATGGTCAACAAGTATACAAACCTGGTGAAACTCCCATGGTTAAATTAGAACTGCAGGAAGTGACAGCAGCAGAACTAAAAAGTAAACTGGTTCAATTAGATCCTGGCAACATTGAACTCGTTCAGCAATTGGATCGGGAGGACAAGCTCCTCAAAAAGGAGAAAAAAAGCCGTGCCAGAGCAAGTCAACTTGATCAACAAATTACTGATCTCATCGATCAACAAAAAATTGAAGTAGCTTATCGAAAACTCCTGAAAGAGGTGATCAGTACTTGCGGATTATCACAGATTGCTGCTAATTAGTTGCTTAATCAACAGTTAGTCTGTACGATAACTTCAGACCCCAAAACTTCCAATGCGTTAATTCTCATTGGGAGTTTTGTTATACAGGAAGTTTGAACGCTGCTTATTTGATTAAAACCTTGAGGCAATATCTAGAATAAAATGCCGTTCCTCAAGTGAGAAAGCATGTAATGGACTGACCATTTTTATAGGTCGAATACCATTACATCCCTCACGACTAGACCGAACATGATAAAATATTACTCCACTATTCTCTTCTCATTAGTATGCCTATTCGTTTATTCTCAAAACGTTACTACAATCAATTTCACCGCGCAAGATGGTTTACCAAGCTCTCAAGTTTATGATATTATTCAAGATGACTATGGATATTTATGGTTCTCCACAGATAAGGGCTTAAGCAGATACAATGGGTATGACTTCCAAAATTTCACCACAAATGATGGGATTGCCGACAATGTAGTTTTTGACTTCTTAAAAATGCCTGATGGCAAGATTTGGTGCACTACAAACAGCTCAGAGCTGTTTTCTATTAGCGGAAGCACACCCAAGTTCGAAAAATATGCATTCAATACTCTCCTTTTAGAAAATACCGGTAATCTGGTTACGAAATCTCTCTATTTTGCCCCAAATGGTGATATGTTTATGAGCTTTCATCACTCTTTAGGTTATTTACATATCTCGAGTGATGGCAAGTTAATGAGTACCCCGATCATTATGAGCAAATTAGATAGAAATAATTTGGAATCTTTGGTCCTCAAAGAAGATAACTCAGAGCCCTTCTTTTTCAACGTGACTAAAAAGGTCAAGGAAAAGATATCTCCATACCTAAGCTATGATTCACACCTCTTGAAGCCCTCTTCTGGTAGAAAAAATGAGGCCCTCTATTTTACCAACTCTGAGGTTGGAGTTTATATCGACAAAATTGGATTAATCATAAAAAAAGGTGACAAGGTCTCTTCAGCTACCAAGTTAAATAGTGCTGCCATTGCCTCTGGAAAGCTCAATGACTCTTTATTCTGGATTGGCTTATACTTTGGAGGCGTAAGTGTTTACAATTTGAAAGGCGAACGACAAAAATCGTTTTTGAACAACAAGTCTGTTACTCAAATCTATATTGATCATGAAAACAATACATGGGTTTCAACCCTGAATA
>JBLHON010000034.1:0-18640 GCA_047621865.1 Crocinitomicaceae bacterium
GCTTTACAATTCTGCCAGCTATTGGTTTACCCATTAATGCCGGAACAGGATTTCTTTCCGTGAACGGAGCGACCCCTGGAGTTTATACAGTAACCTATACCACACTCGCACCATGTTCAAATACGAGCAATGTTATTGTTACGATTACTGCAATAGATGATGCTTCATTTAACTACAGTGCTGCAGCATATTGTGTAAACGATGTGGATCAGGCTGCAACCATTACAGGCGAAGTTGGAGGAGGCTTTACGATTTTACCAGCAGTTGGATTACCAATCAATGCAGGGACAGGGTTCTTGTCAGTGAATGGAGCGACCCCTGGAGTTTATACCGTTACTTATACAACACTTGCACCTTGCTCCAATACGAGTAATGTTGTGGTTACGATTAATGCGATGGATAATGCAGCATTTAACTACAGTGCAGCTGCTTATTGTGTCAATGACGTGGATCAAGCAGCAACAATTACCGGACTTGGTGGTGGAGGCTTTACCATTCTACCAGCAGTTGGTTTACCTATCAATGCAGGAACTGGATTCCTGTCTGTGAATGGTGCAACCCCTGGAGTTTATACTGTTACTTATACTACTGTAGGGCCCTGTCCTAGTTCAAGCAATGTTGTTGTAACAATCAACGCCATGGATAACGCAGGATTTAATTATAGTGCAGCTGCTTTTTGTGTCAATGATGTGGATCAAGCAGCAACAATTACCGGCCTTGGTGGTGGAGGATTTACCATTCTGCCTGCAATTGGTTTACCTATCAATGCAGGAACTGGATTCCTTTCTGTCAATGGAGCTACGCCCGGTGTTTATACTGTTACGTATACTACGGCTGGGACGTGTCCAAATTCAAGCAATGTTGTTGTGACGATCAATGCTCTCGACAATGCTTCATTTAACTATAGTGCCGCGGCTTATTGTGTGAATGATGTTGATCAAGCTGCAACAATCACAGGACTTGGTGGTGGAGGTTTTACAATTTTACCGGCTATTGGCTTACCAATCAATGCGGGAACTGGATTCCTTTCAGTGAATGGTGCAACACCTGGTGTTTATACTGCTACGTATACGACGGCTGGAACCTGTCCGAACACAAGCAATGTAATAGTTACTATCAATGCCTTGGATAATGCTGCTTTTAACTACAGTGCTGCAGCTTATTGTGTAGCAGATGTTGATCAAGCTGCAACAATCACAGGACTTGGTGGTGGAGGTTTTACAATTTTACCAGCTATTGGCTTACCAATCAATACAGGAACAGGATTCTTATCTGTGAATGGGGCTACTCCAGGTGTATATACTGTTACATATACAACTGTTGGAGCATGCCCAAATTCGAGCAATGTTGTTGTAACGATAACAGCTCTTGATAATGCAGGATTTAATTACAGTGCTGCTTCTTATTGTGCTGCCGACCCAGATCAGGCAGTGACGATCACAGGAGAGATTGGTGGAGGTTTTACGATCTTACCCGCGGTTGGTTTACCAATCAATGCAGGATCTGGACTCCTCTCAGTGAATGGAGCAACCCCTGGAGTCTATACTGTTACCTATACCACATTAGCACCTTGTTCTAATACGAGTAATGTGGTTGTAACAATTACTGCTTTGGATAATGCGGCCTTCAATTACAGTGCTGCCGCATATTGTGTGAACGACGTAGATCAAGCAGCAACGATTACAGGAGAACCTGGTGGAGGTTTTACAATCTTACCAGCAGTTGGATTACCAATTAATGCAGGAACTGGATTCCTCTCAGTGAATGGTGCAACTCCTGGAGTTTACACTGTTACCTACACAACTCTTGCACCATGCTCCAATACGAGTAATGTTGTGGTTACCATTAACGCTATGGATAACGCAGGCTTCAATTACAGTGCAGCCGCGTATTGCCCATCTGATATCGATCAAGCAGCCACGATCACTGGACTTGGTGGAGGAGGCTTTACAATATTACCAGCAATTGGTTTACCTATTAACGCGGGAAGTGGATTGCTTTCTGTGAATGGTGCAACCCCTGGAGTTTATACAGTTACCTACACGACCGCCGGGACTTGTCCAAATACGAGCAATGTTGTTGTCACGATTAATACAATGGACAACGCAGTATTCAATTATAGTGCGGCCGCTTACTGTCCATCTGATGTGGATCAAGCGGCAACTATTACAGGACTCGCTGGTGGAGGATTTACAATATTGCCCGCAGTTGGTTTACCTATCAATGCAGGAACAGGATTCGTATCCGTGAATGGTGCAACACCAGGAGTTTATACAGTTACCTACACAACAGTCGGAACTTGTCCAAATTCAAGTAATGTTGTTGTCACAATTAACGCAATGGATAATGCCGCGTTTAATTACAGTGCCGCAGCATATTGTACAAATGCATTGGATCAAGCAGTAACAATCACTGGACTTGGTGGAGGAGGCTTTACAATTCTACCGGCAGTTGGACTACCAATTAACGCAGTATCTGGATTATTGATGCCCTCAGGTGCTACACCTGGTGCTTATACCATTACATACACGACAGTTGGAACATGCCCAAATTCAAGCAATGTTGTCGTAACAATTAATGCAATGGACAATGCAGCATTTAATTATAGTGCTGCTGCATACTGTCCATCTGATGTGGATCAAGCTGCTACAATTACTGGACTTGGTGGAGGAGGTTTTACAATCTTACCTGCTGTTGGTCTACCTATTAATGCTGGATCAGGATTGCTTTCCGTAAATGGAGCAACCCCTGGAGTTTATACAGTGACATATACAACAACAGGAACTTGTCCGAATACGAGCAATGTAGTAGTTACCATTAATGCCTTAGACAATGCAGCATTCAACTTCAGTGCGGTTTCATATTGTGTTGCAGATTTAGATCAGGCAGTAACAGTTACTGGACTCGCTGGTGGATCGTTCTCGATTCTCCCTGGAGTCGGCTTACCAATTAATGCAGGAACTGGTTTACTTTCCGTGAATGGAGCAACGCCTGGTGTGTATACAATCACCTATACAACGGCTGGTACATGCCCGAATTCGAGTAATCTAATTGTGACAATTCTTGCCGCTGATATTACAGCATTTACTACAACTCCGACATGTGATGGAGGAACTTCTTCTGCTCCAGCGACAGCTGGCGGAACGTTCACCTTTGCTATAGCTCCTCTGGATGGTGCCGTAATTGATCCTATTACGGGGACCGTTACAGGTGGTACATCTGGAGCAACATATTCAATAGAGTATACAACTCTAGGAGCATGTGGTGGCAATTCAATTCAACCTGTTACTGTATTGCCGAATCCAGTGATTACTCCAATAGCTGATCTCACTGTTTGTGATTCGTATCCTTTACCTGCTATAGTCGGAATTAACTTAAGTGGAAATGAAGCTTATTACAATAATTCACAGGCCTTAGGTGGCACCGTGATTTCTGGAAGTATTACTACAACACAGACCATCTATATTTATGATGCTAATGGTGCGTGTTCTGATGAAACAAGTTTCGTTGTAACGATAAACATAACTGAAGATGCGTCGTTCACATTGACTGACTATTGTGATGGAGCGGCTAATGTGGCCTTGATAACTGGAACTGCAGGTGGAACATTTGCTTTTAATCCTGCGGTAGTTGATGGTGCAACAGTTGATGCTGTTACAGGGGCAGTTACTTCAGGTGTTCCTGGAACGACATACTCAATTGAGTATACAACAAGTGGGGCATGTCCAGCGAGTTCGATTGAACAAATAACTGTATTCGCCTTCCCAGTGGCGCCAACCGTAAGTGGTGATCAAACCTATTGTGCAAGCGAGTTTATGAATGATATGACGGCAACAGGTGGAGCAGGAAGCCTCACATGGTATGACGATTTTGGATTGAGTAATGTGATTGGCACTGGTGGAACGCAAACTCCATATTCTACAACTGGTGTCTTCACGTATTACGTGACAGAAACAGAGAATGGATGTGAAGGACTCGAAAGTTCAATTGTTATTACGATTGAGGATTGTGATGTCCTTATCCCAACGGCCTTTACACCTGATGGAGATGGAGCCAATGATGATTGGGAACTTCAGAACATAGACAATATTTACCCGAATAATGTCGTTAAAGTATACAATAGATGGGGGAACCTTCTTTTCGAATCAGCTCAAGGTAGTTACGATACTAACCGTTGGGATGGAACGTTTAAAGGGAACTTACTTCCTGTAGCATCTTATTACTATATCATTGAGCCAAATGCTGATGGTGCTGAAACGATGACAGGAAGTGTATCGATTATTTTGAATTAAGAGTCTAATCGAAGAGGAGAAGAATGTTGGAGATTGAAAAGAGCGGATTATCAATAGAAATAAGAAGAGTATTTCAAAGCCAGGGGGATGATATAAGTTCCACTGGCGCGAATACGCTTGTTTCGCACTTTGGAACATTTTCGCAGAATCTGGTCTCCAGTCTTTCAGAAGGAGTTGAAGATTTACTGGTGTCCGTAGGAGATCATCGTATGGTGATAAAGCGTATGTTTTCCATCCTAATCGAAGGATTACAGAATATTCGAATTCATGGTGAATTGGATGACTTTAATCGCCAGCTTGGCTACCTATTGATTTCAAGTACGAAGGAGCATTACATCATCACAATGGCGAATATCATTCGCTCTGAAGATGCGAGCAAAATTATTTCGTTTATAGATCGCATCAATAATTTCTCTGACTATAATCTGAAAGAAACCTATTTGGCGGTTCTCTCGAATGAATTTCTTTCAAAGAAGGGAGGCGCCGGACTTGGCTTCATTACCACGCGTAGAAAGTCTGGAAATCCATTGGGGTACGATTTTTTCGAACTCGCTGATGAGAAGCAGTTGTTCTCTTTAGAAATCAAGTTATCCCGTTCATGATTCAATGCTTAAAGTAGCATTTCACGAAGATTTTATTCATCCACTTCCTGAAGGACATAAATTCCCAATGGAAAAGTATGAGCTCTTGCCGTTTCAACTCTTGCATGAAGGAACACTAGAAGAAGCCAACTTTTTCAAACCTGAGATCGCAGAACGGAGTTTGCTCGAAACGATTCACACAAGTGAGTACTTATCCCGATTATTTAAACTCGAACTAACTCCTCGCGAACAGCGTGTCTCAGGATTTCCACATTCAACTGGACTTATTGAGCGCGAAGCACGCATCATGGAAGGAACTCGGAAGTGCGCTGAATTAGCATTGACCTCTCGTGCAGCTATGAATATTGCAGGAGGAACGCATCATGCTTATACGGATCGAGGAGAGGGGTTTTGTCTCATGAATGATCAGGCAATTGCAGCTAGATGGCTTCTAGATTCTGGAAAAGTTTCGAAGATTCTGATCATTGATCTTGACGTTCATCAAGGGAATGGCACTGCTCAAATTTTCAGAAATGACCCAAATGTCTTTACCTTCAGTATGCACGGAAGGAATAATTATCCATTGAAGAAAGAGATGTCCGATCTGGATGTTGAACTTGAGGATGGAACAAAAGATGCGGCCTATCTTGATATATTGAATCGAAATATCGACCTGATTTTGAACGAATTCAAACCAGATTTTTTGTTTTATCAATCGGGAGTTGATATTCTTGAATCAGATAAATTGGGGCGACTTTCACTATCTTTGGGAGGCTGCAAGAAGAGAGACGAGATGATCGTGACTTTAGCAAAAGATTTGCAACTGCCAATTGTATGTTCCATGGGTGGTGGATACAGTCCTGAGGTTAAAGATATTGTCGAGGCTCATTCAAATACCTATAGAGTAATTCAGAATATTTTATTTTGAGAAACGAGTTCAATAAAAAATTTATATCTTTGTTTAGATTCAATCTAAATAAATGCAGAAGCACGTCACATCAAATGAAGGATTGCCAGGTTTTCAGGGGTGTGAATTCGAGTGCAAAAAGAAAAGTTGCTGCAAGAAATACAAGAAGAAAGGACATCATTGCAAAAAGTGCCCAAAAATTTAAGCTCAACGTCCTCTTCTTTCTCATCATAATTAGTTCCAATTCAAGTACTGCACAATCTGTTGCTAAGGAATTAGATCCTACATCTCAATTAGAGGAATCCCCAACTCGCGGAATCGAACTTTCAATCGGTATCAATCGATTGGATTATCTCCTAGGTATTGGCTACACGAATAAAATTGGGAGGGCTTTTCAGCTAAATTCAGGCTTGGAAGTTGGACTCGGTCGAACCTTTGCTCAAGGGCGATTTAATCCAAGATTCTCACTTGGGATGGATTATTTGATGCTTCAAAGGGAACGCATTAAATTGGGTCCATCAATTGGATATGCCTATTCATATTTGCAATTGAATAAAAGCACACATTCATATCATCATTGGCATGAAGTGTTTTGCGGGTATTCACTGGAAATTGGAAAGAACTGGAGGTTCACTCACCGTGGAATGATGACAGGTATGAGTGAACGATTCAAAAGTCAGGTTACAAATAAATCAGAAGCATTCAGAAATTTTGGATTTTATGCAAAAGTGGGGATTAAATATTGTTGGTAGTATCGTGCTCTTCCTGACACTATTTAGCTGTCAAAAGAAAGAGGATTTCGCGAACATTGATGTAATTGGACATGGTGGAAACGGGCTTCAGAATCCAAATACTCTCTTTCACGATAATTCACTGCAATCAATCGAAATAGCTCTCGCTACAGAGGGGTGTAATGGCATTGAAGTGGATGTTCAACTCTCTAGTGACCATACATTGTGGCTATATCATGATGAACAACTAGCCGCAGAAACGGATGGTGAAGGATGCCTTGCAGGGAAAAATGACGCGTATTTAGCAGCTGTGGTCTACTCAACAATCCACAAAGAAAAGCTCATTCAACTAGCAGAACTACCCGAGAGTTCTTTGAGTGGTAAAAAGCTCTATCTAGACGTTAGACATATGAATGCCTGCAATGGGAATGAAGTGAATATGTCCGCATATATTTCGGCAATAAATTCTTTTCGAGCCGCCAACCCAACAATGTTGGATCTTATTATCTGTACTGGATCAGTAAGTTGGATGAGTGCTTTTAAAACGGCAGGTTATACTGTCATGGCTCAATCAATTTCAATGGATCACTACGCGCAAATAACTACGAGCTTTCCACAACTTGATGGAATCGTAAGTGCAAATGGAGACATTTCTAAGGAAGATGTATCTTTGATTCACGCGGATGGGCGCAAGGTTGTTATTTTCGATATCCGTGCGGCAAAAGCGACAAGAAGGGCATTTAATAAGTTACCAGATGCGTTGATGACAGATAATATCAGAAATGCGCTAATTGAAAAGTACTAATGGCAAATAAGAAGAGTAATCGCGGGAATGTGGTGTATTCAACCAACCCGAATTTCAGTTATGACGAAGAAGAGGAGTTGGATGGAGGCACGCTCGATCCTAATCAACAGTTGTTGTACGTTTCGATAGATCGCAAGCAAAGAGGAGGTAAAGAGGTCACGCTTGTAGAAGGATTTGTTGGCACTGAAGATGATTTGAAAGATCTCGCGAAATTTCTTAAAAGCAAATGTGGTGTTGGTGGTGCAGTGAAAGAAGGGAATATTATGGTCCAAGGAAAGTTCAAGGACAAGGTCGCGCTATTGTTAGAAGAGAAAGGCTATAAAGTGAAGAAGAAAGGCGGGGATTAATTTGGTCGATGTGACTTTAAATCAGGCTTGAAATTATTATAAAAAAGTATGCCTGATCTTATGCGTGAATCGAAGTCAACCAATAATTCCGATAGAAAAAAAGAAACTGCATAAAACCAGGCAACCTAAACCAAAAACAAACGAAAACTTTTATGAAGTTTTCAATCTACTAACCTAACTACATTACCAAGATACGAACTTTGTTTGGTACAATTTGAAGAAAAACTCTGAACGGTAGGAAAGATTGAGTGATCTGTAAACCTTCGATCTTAACCGTTTTAGTAAGGTGCCAGAAAGAAATTTTGACAAATAATGAGCGCATCATGAATTTCAATTATCTTTGTGATCAATGGAACGGCAAGTCATTCTAAATTCGAAGCACTTTGAACTCACAATAAATCGACTTTGCTATCAACTCATTGAAACCCATAACGATTTTTCGAACACTGTACTCATTGGATTGCAGCCCCGTGGAGTGAATGTTCTCGAGAGAATAAAATCTCGTCTTGAAACCATTCTCGAAAAGGAAATTATCTGTGGAAAATTGGACATCACTTTTTACAGAGATGATTTTAGAAGACGCGATATTCCAATTATCCCAAGTGCAACAAACATCGATTTCGTAATTGAAAACAAACATGTTGTCCTAATGGATGATGTCTTGTTTACGGGAAGGACAATTCGCTCTGGCCTGGATGCTTTACTTGCGTATGGACGACCAGCTTCTGTAGAACTGTTATCAATGATTGATCGTCGTTTTAAGCGCGACTTACCAATTCAAGCAGACTACGTTGGCAAGACAGTGGATACGCTCATCTCGGAACGCGTTTCCGTGGAATGGAAAGAAACAGAAGGAGAAGATAAAGTAATACTTTTTACACCTGAAGCAAATGGATAGTTTAAGTGTAGATCATTTAACGGGGATTGATAGCCTCACAAAGAATGACATTGATCTTATTTTTAAGACGGCGGATAGCTTTAAAGAAGTGATCAATCGCCCGATCAAAAAAGTTCCGTCACTTCGAGATATCACAATCGCCAATCTTTTCTTTGAAAACTCAACACGAACGAGGCTTTCTTTTGAATTAGCCGAAAAACGTCTCTCGGCAGATATTGTGAATTTTTCCGCAGGGAGTAGTTCAGTCACAAAAGGAGAAACACTCATTGATACAGTAAACAACATCCTATCTATGAAAGTGGATATGGTTGTGATGAGACATCCAAACCCTGGAGCTGCAAAATTCCTCTCGGAAAGAGTGGATGCAAGTGTGGTTAATGCGGGTGATGGAACTCACGAACATCCAACTCAAGGGTTGCTGGACGCTTATTCTATTCGCGAACGATTGGGAGAGGTTTCTGGAAAAAAAGTGGTCATTGTTGGAGATATCTTACACTCTAGGGTAGCACTTTCGAATATCTATTGCTTGCAAAAGCTAGGTGCCGAGGTAATGGTGTGTGGACCAACAACCCTAATTCCAAAGTACATTCATGAATTGGGAATTCAGGTTGAGCACAATTTGTTGAAAGCACTCGAATGGTGTGATGTAGCCAATATGCTCAGAATCCAATTGGAGAGACAAGAAATTAAATACTTTCCATCCTTGCGAGAATACTCCATGCAATATGGTTTGACCCGCGAAATTCTCGATGGACTATCCAAAGAAATTGTCGTAATGCACCCTGGACCAATAAATCGAGGAGTTGAAATTACGAGTGATGTTGCAGATTCAAAACAAGCCATAATTTTGAATCAAGTTGAGAATGGTGTCGCAATTCGAATGGCAGTCATTTATTTGTTGGCATCTAAAATAAAGCGGCAATAAATTTTACTACATTTGAAAGAAACAACAAATACACGAATGGATTTTGGAGTAACTCTTGCAAATGGCACGGCAGTCGTGAAAACGAACATCGAAAAATTGAACGTTTTATGTGCGTCTGAGTTAAAGGCTGAGCTAGTTAAAATTAATAAGGAAAGCATCAATAATATCATCATTGATATGTCTCCAACGAAGTACTGTGATTCTTCTGGATTGAGCGCAATTCTTCTTGCCAATCGTCTTTGTAAGGATACAAATGGGCGTTTTGTTCTATGTGGGTTACAGACGAATGTACAGAAGCTGATTGAAATCTCACAGCTCGATAAGGTACTCACGATTACAGCGGACGTAGAAGAGGCTCAGGCTGCAATTCTAGCGTGAGTTTTTCAGTAACAATATTAGGCAGTGGCTCAGCTGTCCCAACATCATCTAGATATCCAACAAGTCAATTAATTGAATGCAATGGACGCAATTTCTTAATTGATTGTGGCGAAGGAACTCAAATGCAAATTCGTAAATATGGAGTCAATATTCAACGTATTGACCGTATTCTAATCTCGCATCTTCATGGGGATCATTATTTTGGATTGGTAGGATTACTCAGTACCATGCACATGATGGGCCGCGTAAAATCCATAGATATTCATGGCCCCAAAGGACTCAAAGCAATTGTTGAATTGCAACTTCACGCGGGTGGTTCACGACTTGCTTATGATGTGAACACCATTGAATATGAGCCCGAATCAACAGGGATTATCTATGAAGATGATAAAGTGATTGCGAGCTATTTCCCTTTGGCGCATAAAATTCCTACAAGTGGTTTCTTGATCAAACAAAAACCAAGAGAGCGTAGTTTATTAATCGACAAAGCTCAGGCAGATGGTGTGAAGATGGAATATTTTCACCGTCTCAAAAAAAGTGAGAATGTGATTGACGAGCAAGGTAAAACACTTCAATTTGAGACCTACACGGAACCAGCTCCTCCGGTAAAGTCCTATGCGTTTTGCTCAGATACAATGTACCATGAACCAATTCTTGAGTTTATTAGTGGCGTGAACGTTCTCTATCATGAGGCCACGTTTACAGAATTGTTAATCGACCGAGCAAAGGCAACAAAACACTCCACGGCAAAGCAAGCAGCTACAATTGCAAAATTGGCAAACGTAACTCAATTACTGATGGGACATCTAAGTGCACGCTATGACTCGGTAGAAGAACATGAGAAAGAGGCACAATCTATTTTTGAGAACAGCCACTTTGTTAATGATGGCGAGGTCGTTCATATCTCAGCATAGTTTTCGCTATTTTTAGACGACACCAATCTTACCCCAATGAAGTATATCTATCTGATGATTGCAGTTTTCGTGCTCACAGCATGTGGTCATAGATCCTTAGAGAATGCCAATTCTGAGCCAATATCAGAGACTTCTTCAGATGAACCTGTACGCGTTAAAAATAAAATTTCTGGAGCAAGTCTTGAGATGCCAAGTACAATGATTCATGATGGTGCTATGGATGGCTTGGCTGAAGCAAATATTGGGTGGGTATCACATATTCCATTTGGCATGACGCGCGAAGGTGGAGCAAGCGTTAGTTATCATGCGAGTGGTGGTGGATGGTGGGGAGAAACCATTGAAGGAACCACAGAATGCGTTCGAATTGCAAGAGCTGCAGGATTGAAATCAATGATTAAACCTCACGTGTGGGTGATAGGACAAGGATGGCCTGGACATTTCGATTTGGATACTGAGAAGGAATGGCTCGAGTGGGAATCAACATATAGAGAATATATTATGACCTTTGCAAAACTGGCTGATTCATTGGATATCGAGCTTTTCTGCATTGGAACAGAATACCGAATTGCTGTAGTCAAACGAAAAGACTTTTGGATTGACTTGATCAAAGATATTCGAGCAATTTACAAAGGGAAATTAACCTATGCATCGAATTGGGATAATTATGAAAAAGTCAAGTTTTGGGATAAACTGGATTACATAGGAGTTGATGCATATTTCCCAACTTCGAAAAGTAAAAATCCATCCTTGGAGGAACTGATAAAAAAATGGGAACCAATTGAGAAAGATTTAGCCAAGTTTTCGCAGAAACATGATCGCTCAATTCTCTTCACGGAATTCGGGTTTAAAAGTTGCGACTATGTCTGCTCTGGACTTTCAGATAATGATGTAGATTCTCTGAGTGCGAACATGAACAATCAGGCAGTTGCCTACAAAGCATTTTTTAAAACAATCTGGCAAAAAGAGTGGATGGCTGGAAGCTTTTTCTGGAAGTGGCATTTGGTCGGAAATAACATTGGAGGACCAGACAATAAGCGCTATACACCTCAAGGAAAAACAGCATTGGAGGTCATTCGTCAGTGGTATGGAGCTGTGGATAATTAATCACTTTTCCAATGATCCAATAAGTAGTATGTCCAATTGTCATTCTCGAGTGCCTGCGCAGGAGCTATGGCAAAGGAGCATACAGCGGAAAAATCCGCCTCCCGATAGCTATCGGGACGAACTGACAATTTTACTGTTCTTCCCACCATCGAATAATTCGTTTTTCGACCACCTCGAACAATCGAAAAATCGGACAATCTTCTTTCCAACGATCCAATAATCCATTATCGAACTGACAATTTTACTGTTCTTCCCACCATCGAATAATTCGTTTTTCGACCACTTCGAACAATCGAAAAATCGGACAATCTTCTTTCCAACGATCCAATAATCGAACGATCTAACAATCCATTATCCCCTTTATCAACATTATCAACGATTTTTCGTGAATAAGTTCTCTGAAAACCAGTCAAAAGAGGCCTTTGAGTTGATTATATTTGAAGGTTCTCCAATAACTCATACTAAATGGCAGAAAACCAATATACAGAAGACAATATCCGGTCACTAGATTGGAAGGAGCATATCAGGCTGCGACCTGGGATGTACATTGGTAAGTTGGGCGATGGCTCAGCTGCAGATGATGGAATTTATATCCTCGTGAAGGAGGTTGTCGATAACTGTATCGATGAGTTCGTTATGGGCAATGGAACGAGTGTAGATATCAAGATTAAAGATGGCACTGTAAGTATACGCGATTTTGGACGTGGAATTCCATTGGGGAAAGTTGTAGATGTTGTTTCTAAAATAAATACAGGAGGTAAGTACGATTCAAAGGCATTTAAGAAATCAGTTGGACTGAATGGAGTGGGATCGAAAGCAGTGAATGCACTGTCATCTCATTTCATGGTCTATTCAGTTAGAGAAGGAAAGAAGAAGCAGGTGGCCTTTGTGCGTGGAGAATTGGTGGAAGATCTCGCAATTTCTAACACAGACGAGGTAAATGGAACCTACGTAGAATTTATTCCAGATGAAACAGTCTTTAAGAAATATAGCTTTAAGACCGTTTACTTGGCTAAAATGATATGGAATTATTGTTACCTGAATCGTGGGTTGACAATCAAGCTAAATGGAGAGAAGTATATTTCTAAAAATGGTTTGAAAGATCTCTTGGAAAACAACATGGATGGAGATCCACTCTACCCAATCATTCACTTAGAAGGAGAAGATATTGAAGTAGCATTTACGCATGGAAAGACATACGGGGAGGATTATTCTTCCTTCGTAAACGGTCAGCATACAACCCAAGGAGGAACACATCAAAGTGCTTTTCGCGAATCTGTGGCTAAGGTGATTAGAGACTTTTATGGCAAGAATTATGAAGCATCTGACATTCGACAGTCGATTGTAGCTGCCGTGGCTGTAAAAGTAATGGAGCCTATTTTCGAATCACAGACAAAAACAAAACTTGGATCCTTGGAAATCGAGCCGGACGGGAAGTCTATGCGCGCATTTATCAACGATTTCCTAAAGGAGAAACTGGACAATTATCTCCACAGAAATCCTGCTGTTGCAGAAACACTTGAAAAGAAAATTAAACAATCTGAGAAAGAACGAAAAGAACTTTCTGGGATTCGAAAAATGGCGCGAGATCGAGCGAAAAAATCGAATCTTCACAATAAAAAATTGCGGGATTGCCGTGTGCATCTCACGGACTTGAAACATGAACGCCGAGAAGAGTCTACACTCTTCATTACTGAGGGAGATTCTGCAAGTGGATCGATTACTAAATCTCGCGACGTCAATACACAAGCAGTATTCTCATTGCGTGGTAAGCCATTGAATTGCTATGGTCTTACCAAAAAAGTCGTCTACGAGAACGAAGAATTTAACCTTATTCAAGCTGCATTAAATATAGAGGATGATATGGACGATCTGCGCTACAACAAAATTGTAGTGGCAACAGATGCAGATGTTGATGGAATGCACATTCGAATGCTCTTATTGGCGTTCTTCCTCCAATTTTTCCCAGATTTGATCAAGCGAAATCATGTCTATATTCTTCAAACTCCCCTATTTAGAGTTAGGAATAAGAAGAAGACCTTTTATTGTTATTCTGATCAAGAAAGAAGGGATGCAATCAAAGCATTGGGGAAGAATCCAGAGATTACACGCTTCAAAGGACTCGGGGAGATTTCACCAGATGAGTTCAAGTATTTTATTGGCGAAGACATCCGTTTGGAACCAGTTATTCTTACTAAAGAAGCTTCAATTGAGACAATACTCTCCTATTATATGGGGAAAAACACACAAGAACGTCAAGAATTTATCATTAGTAATCTTCGTGTTGAAGGAGAAATAGAAGAGGAGGAAGAAGTGGAGAGTGACGCAACGGACGACAACAAATTAGAAAAAGCATCTTAGAGAATGGTTGAAGATGAAAATGAAGACCTAGAGAACCAAAACGAAGAGCACGACGACCTGAATTCTCAGAGTGATGGACTGGATGAGAATATCATTCCCGTTGGTGGCTTGTATGAGAGTTGGTTCCTAGATTATGCATCCTACGTAATCCTTGAGAGAGCAGTTCCTGCCCTTTACGATGGATTAAAACCAGTACAACGACGAATTCTTCATTCAATGAAGGAGATGGATGATGGACGCTATAACAAGGTGGCGAATATCATCGGGAATACCATGAAGTATCATCCACATGGGGATGCTTCCATTGGTGATGCCTTGGTTCAACTGGGACAGAAAGATTTATTGATTGATTGCCAGGGAAACTGGGGAAATACCTTAACCGGAGATCGCGCAGCTGCAGCTCGATACATTGAGGCTCGCCTCTCGAAATTTGCTTTGCACATTGCTTTTAACGGCAAAACGACCAAATGGCTCAGCAGTTATGATGGTCGAAACAAAGAACCAGATCAACTTCCAGTTAAATTCCCATTATTGCTCGCTCAAGGAGCAGAAGGAATTGCTGTAGGAATGGCGTGTAAAATCATGCCGCACAATTTTATCGAGCTTATTGAACAATCAATCAATCATCTTCGCGGGAAGAAAGTGCATATTTTGCCTGATTATCCAAATGGTGGAATGGCTGATTTCTCGAATTACAACGACGGACTTCGTGGTGGGAAAATTCGATTGAGAGCAAAAATTCGCAAGGAAGATAGCAAGACACTTGTTGTTCATGAACTTCCTTATGGGACTACAACATCGCTTATTGATTCGATCTTAAAGGCGAACGAGAAAGGTAAGATCAAGATTAAAAAAGTGGAGGATAATACTGCTGCAAATGCGGAAGTAATTATTCATTTGGCTCCAGGAGTGTCTCCTGATAAAACATTGGATGCTTTGTATGCATTCACGGATTGTGAAGTGTCAATTTCTCCCAACTCCTCGATCATTGATGGTGATACACCTCGATTTATTGGAGCAACTGAAATTCTTCGAATTAATACTGATAATACAGTAGACTTACTTCGTCAGGAGCTAGAAATTCGATTGGATGAACTGGAACGACAATGGCATTTCTCTACCTTGGAAAAAATCTTCATTCGTGAAGAAATGTACATTGATTTCAAGAAATACGGGGACAAAGAAGAGCTATTCAAATACATGTACAAGGCCTTCAAACCCTTCAAAAAATCACTCATACGTGAAATAGAAGATGATGATTTGAATCGTTTGACACAAATTCCAATGATCAGGATCACACGATTCGATTCGGATAAAGCAGACGATACAATTGCTAAAATTGAGGCTGAAATAGCAAAAGTTAAAGAGAATCTAGCAAACTTGATTGAGTTCGCCATTGATTATTTCAAGGACATTAAGAAACGCTTTGGAGTAGGAAAAGAGCGAAAAACGGAAATTAAAACATTTGATTCCATCAATGCATCTAAAGTCATTATTGCAAACAAAAAACTCTACGTAGACTACGCTGAGGGATTTGTAGGACATGGACTTCGGAAAGCAGAATACGTTTCAGATTGTTCAGAGATTGATGACGTGATCGTCTTCTTTGATACTGGAAAAATGATGGTCTCTAAAGTGTCTGACAAGAAATTTGTTGGGAAGGGGATCATTTTTACAGACGTTTGGAAGCGTGGAGATAAGCGTACAGTTTATCACATGATGTATCAAGATGGTAGAGGGGGCGTCACCATGATGAAGCGATTTACGGTGAATTCTGTCGTACGCGATACTGAATACGATTTAACGAAAGGAACCAAAGGATCTAAAGTGCTTTATTTCAACGTGCACCCGAATGGACAGCGCGAAGTGGTTACGGTAATTTTACGTTCACGTCCTCATTTGAAACGTTTGAAATTTGACATTGATCTTGGTGATTTATTGATAAAAGGCCGTGGTGCTGCAGGAAATCGCGTGACGAAAGAGATTGTTTCAAAGATCGTTCAGAAAGAAGTGGGAGGATCAACCCTTGCTGCACGTAAAATTTGGTTTGATGAGGTTGTTGGTCGATTAAATGATGATCAACGAGGTAAATTTATTGGATCATTCAAAGGCAATGACAAGATTTTAACGATCTACAAGTCTGGACATTATAGACTTTCACATTTTGATTTGTCTCTGCATTTTGATGAAGATATGATTCACATTGAAAAATGGCATCCAGATCATCCTATGTCTGTCGTCTACTTTGATGCAACTAAGGATATGCACTTTGGTAAGCGCTTTTTATGTGAGGTAACGAGTGATAAAAAAGTGATGTTCATCACAGAAGATGAAGGCTCATACTTGGATATTGCTTCTACAGCTTATCAACCTAGAATTAGAGTTGTATATAATAAATTGCTGAAAACGACAAAAAATCTACCAGATACAGTGATGGAATTTACTGACTTCATTGAAGTTAAGGGAATGAAATCACAAGGGAATCAGATAACGAAGTTGAAAGTGAAGGAAATTCTTCTCGATCATGATGTAGAAGGTGATGTTCCATGGCCTGAGCCAGAAAAACCTGAAATCCCTTTGGATCTTGGCACGGATAATGGTGAGACTGACGGGGAAGATGGCAGTACGACCATTGAATGGGATTTAACCAAAAATGATGATGAAGAGGATCAACCAAAATTATTTTAGTAGAATTATTGGAATAGCAACATGCACGCTTATGTGCGTCTTCGCGTCATTTTCGCAAGAGGAGGAATTTACTCCTGCTCCAGTGATCGTCAAGGACAAAGCGCTCAAATCTCAAATTAGTAAACACTATGTAGTGTGCACTGACAACATTGATCGGAATTTTTCTGGTCTAGAAGAGACTCACTTGAGAGGGAAAATGTTGAAGCGTAAAGAGTCGATTTACGACTTGATCTCAGAGGGTAAGCTAATTTATACTGGAGAACTCTATGAATATGTTCAAGGGGTAGCCAATAAGGTCTTTGCTGAGGATCGAAAAGTGTATCTCATTCGAAGTGAGTCGCCGGATGCTTATAATATAGGAGACGATAATCTCTTTGTCCACATTGGTTTACTGGAAAGACTTTCGAATGAAGATGAGTTGGCCTATGTTCTTGGGCATTTAATAGCTCACAACGAATTGGATCACTTCGAAGAAAGAATGGTGGGTGCTATGAATTTGCACGAAGATGCTGTAATGGAGGAGCTTATTGAGAAGATCAAGATGAAAGAATATTGTCCTGTTTCAGACATGAGTAGATTGATGGTTCCATGGGTTTTAACGCGTGACTTAACCTCAAAAAAACAAGAAACTGATGCAGATGCATTCGCTTGTCTAAAGATGAAGGATGCAGGTTACGACCCCTCAAAAGTGGGAGGAGTATTTGAAATTCTCGATCATAATGAATCAAATATCACCGGAACATCATTCGACATAAATCGAATTTTAGGATTGGAGCAAATGCGATCTAACTTTTCAAAAGAATTGAATTTTGCAGCAGCATCTGCAAGCGTGGTTGTAAAAGTTGGTGGTTCTGAGATTGATAAGCTACGACTCCATGCATTTAGTGTAGATCGCAAGAAGGCATTTGTCAAAACATTTGGAGAGAATGCTGAAAATCTAGCAGATGAAACCTATCTAACATACCAAGGGTTTGCACGGAAAGAAGTGATTGTCCACGCAATTAAAGAAGGCGAAATTGAAGTTGCATTGTTTTATCTCTTCCAAGTTCATCAGCAGGATTCAACTGATTTATTCAGCCGTAAGTTAATTCCCTTTTGCTTTGCGTACTTGGGACTTGAGAAAAAGAGAGATCAATCTGAGAAACCAGTAGGATTTGAGAGTTTGGAGTCCAACGAGAACTACAACAGAACGATTTCTTTTCTGGAATCACTTGAGGTTGAGCAATGCATTGAAATCACTGAATACTGGAACACTAGAGTTGAAAGAGATTTAGAGAAGTACCTGAAAAATGCAAACGAGGCAGTTCTTTCATTGATAAAAGAGGACATTCAGACATTCGATTTGCAATTAATGAGAGAGAATGATCCACGTTATTCTTACCTGCCAGAGGTATTAAAGAAATTGGCGAAAAATAAATAGACGAGCGATTAGTTCATCAAAGCTGAATATAGTAAGCTCTGATTTCTGAAGGAATCATAACTGACTAGCGCCATTACTTATCTGAGATGCCTCTATGCTAGAATGTCTTATCTTAGCCCACCTGCACAATACAAATTGTCTTAATTGAATGCTTAGAATTCTTCTATTAATTTGTTTTCTCCTCAGTCTAAGCCTTGGATCTTATGGTCAGTCATACTCAGGAGAGACAATCCTTATAAAATCGAGCTCATCGGGTGTCGGTTATACTCCTCAAGAGATGTATTTAGAG
>JBLHON010000035.1:0-18539 GCA_047621865.1 Crocinitomicaceae bacterium
TTTGTAGATAAACCACTAAGCTGAGGTCTTGACACAGCAATTGAAGGGAGTGAGTTCTGTGCGTAAGCTACTGACGTAAGAATTGTCAGGATAAATAATGCTACTTGTGTTTTTAGTATAGTTTTCATATCGTTTCGTTTTATAGACCAAATGTAGGGGCATTGTCTTCCGTCTCGCTACTGAATATCGCGTATGGAAATTACTGACTTGTGAAATTCGCAAGTCGAGTTTGGGCAAAAAAAAAGCTGATCTACACGTGTTTATGTAGATCAGCTTACCTAGTAGTTCTGGGAGTATTAATAAATAATTGTTTGGCTTGGGCGTGAAGATTTAGATCGATCTGTTTTGCTCGTTTTTAATTTTGATTTTTTCTTGACTACATTGAATCCAATGCTAATTCCTGCCATTCCACCTTTCTTCTTAGCTGTGTAGAAGAAGTTAACTGGTAGATTCAAGGCTCCTGCTTTGAATGTTCGTCCAATTGCGAATACGAAATGTGTACTCAATTGAAGAGATCCTCGTGAATCAGCATGTCTCTCGTCCATTGAATAATCGAGGTTGAAATCTGTAGACTCTGGTCTAATGTAATTTCCAGAGATATCTATATAATCTGGATCCTCCCTGTAAGTATTGTCTGCATAATTTCTCCAATCACTGTCAGAAAAATAATCTCCTTGATCACCAAAGAGTCCGTCATTGTCAAAGAAACCATGTGTCGTTTTCTTGATTCCAATTCCAGGTCCAAAAGCAATTTCCCATCCAGCTTTTCCGAAACGGAAGCCATTCATTAAATTTAAGGTTGGGATGAATTGTCCTTGCTCCATTCCGGATACATTGATAATCACTTCTACGAGTGCTGAAAAGTTCTCAGTTCCTACGTATTGCCCTTCAAATTGATAGCCAATCATACTGACAGCTGGAACAATATCAAGTCCACCATTTCGCTCTGATCGGGTTGCAAATTCGTTAACTGATCCAGTCATGTAAGCAATACCAATTCTTGGACCTGAGTTATTGATCTTACCTACTTCATTAGAAGTGATGGGATCGTTTTGGTAGTTTAACCTATCTGTTACAAGTGGTGACATCTCAACACCATGGATTTCCTTCACAGCATTCTCAGTCATTCTTTGAAGTTCATTGATTTGATCATCAAATTCGATCATCCCAGTCCTCACAACTTTACCCTGATTTACATCAACTAGTTTTAATTGTATGACAATCTTCTTTCCTAGCATGTCATAACTACCAGAGATCATGTAATCAACTCCAAGTTCTTTTCCCATTTTAATCAAACAAGATTGACTTTGACAATTTTCAAGGAACGAAGAATCTTTTTTGATGGCATTTGCCATATCGAATTCATCATACACTGTGTACATTTCTAGTTTGGCAATTTCCATTCGCAACATTTTCTCTGCGGTAATTGCCTCTACTGATAGTCCTGACACTTGTGGTCTTGAAACCGCAATTGAAGGAAGAGTCCCTTGCGCAAATGTTGGTGACGCAAAAATTGAAAGGATAAATAGTGCTACTTGTGCTTTTAAATTTGTTCTCATATCTTTTAGTTTTATAGACCAAATGTATGGGCACTTCATCGTTTCTTGAGACTGAATATCGCGTATGAGAATTCCCTATTTGCGAAAATCGCAAATGGGAAGATCAGTAATTATAGTTGAGTAAGAAGGTGATATGATGTTAGAACTTCATCAATTTATAGGTCTTGTTTTGATGAACAATGAAGTATGTTCCAGGTGCGAAGTCAGAAACATCTACATTTATTTCTGAAGAATTTGTCGGAACTGTTATGATAGTTCTCCCTGAAGCATCTAGAAAATTTAGATTTGTTCCTTCAATGGCATTTTGTATTTGGATCTCCCCATTAGATGGATTTGGACTAATTGAAAGTTCTCTTTGAGAGCCATATTCATCGGCGTTGGCGGTTAAACAAGCGCCACTGTGACTATAACTATCATAACTCATTTGATCGAAGGGGGCCCAATACTCATGAAAGCATTCGAAATAACTTCCGCTTTCAAAATTTAGAACGTAAGGATAAAAACCGAGACTGCTTCCAATTCCTTCAATCCAAAAATAATCATCCGGAAGTGTCATCCACGGTCCAGGTAATGGATCAAAATTAATGCGCTTATAATAATAACTGTTGATCAATATAGAATCTATTGATTCAACGACCAGAGTGTCCCCTGTGGTTACATTAAAAGTATCTCCAACCACGAGTCCGAAATCGTAGAGTAAAATTTCTCCAGATGTGTTGAAGTGATTATCTGTATAAGTATTGAAAGGGGATCCGCCAGCTGCAATTATTCCAGGTTCGTGATCAGTATAATAGACTTTTGAACTGTCGACTCTATAATAACCAATCGATTCTGGTATATAATTCCATCCAACATAATATCCTACTATATATGGACCATCGAGTAAAGACCATGTGTAATCATGGGTAATAAATGTGTAGAGCTCCCCATTCAAGGAATCCTGTCCTACGGACGAAATAGTAGATGGAGATGAGACAGTTGTACTCAATGGATCAAGAGGGTCTGGACCTATCCATTCTGTGTTTGTCCATACAGCTAATGAATCGGGAAAAGGAAGTGTAAACTGCGAGTAACTATTGAATGTCAAACAAAGCAAAAAGAATATCGATAAATAGCAGCATTTTTTCATGAATTAAAATTAAGACTTCGAGCTCTGATAATTTTATCTATTTAGTAATCTGTTCTTTTGTTCGAGTAATCGGACAATCGAACGATCCAAAAATCCTATTCCCTTTAATCTTCCATCAATTCTAATTCAACTTGTTTTTTTGCTTTCAGAATAGAAGCTTCGAGGCTATGAAAATAATTGTTACGCCCTTTTTCATTTACACCACTGATCATGCTTGAGTTTTCGAATTGTCGTTCGAGGACTTTTAAACTATCAGACATATATTCTTTATCTGTGGTATAAAGGGTATTCATAATGTTATGAGCCATGTAGAATCCTTCGTGATCAGCCGTTTTATAATAGGTGGATGTAATTCCATTGAGCGTATCATTCATGTAAACTTCAAAATCGTTGCCATTTGCAGGTGGCTCTGTTTTGTAAACAAATTTCTTACCGACAGATGCTTGGTGCTTAATGTGCTCCACGGCAGCCAGTAAATTATCCAAAAGGAAAATGGCATAGTTAGGATCTTCAAAAAGTCGTGCATTGAAGTAGTAGAGGATCTCTCGGGTAAATCCACGAAACAATTCTGGATCAAAAAGTTCTTTGGAAGGAATACTGTTATATGCTTTCAGAATTTTCATCCCAGGTGTTAGGGTTGCTTCTGTGTTTTTCTGATGAGTGAGTTGTTTTCCTTGATACTCTTTTACTTGTAAGTATGTCTTGGCCCAGAAGAAGAGTTTGAAACGAACTAAGTGGGGGAAATTGAGTAATTGCAGAAAGTGCGTATTATTCACTGAAATCATCAGTTCAGCATCCTTTTGAGCTTTAATCTGCCCAAAACTTGCCGCCATTGCCTCCAGATAACCTTCCATGCTATAATTGAAGTTGCCCAAGGGCTGGAAGTCGAAGATTACCTTGCGATCACTGACTTCAAAAAGCGCATCCAATGAAATACCATAGTGTCCACATAGCTTTTCCAGTTCGTAAATTGTTAAAAGAGTTTCTCCTCTATACCTTCTGTAAACTGCATCCTGACTAAGAGATAGTACTTCACCCAAAGCATCTCCTAGAGATTCTTCCTTGTTTATTTTGCGCTTAATTATTTCAAAAATTGCCGCTTGATGATCCTTTTGCATAGAATGAAGTTACTAATTTAGCAGCCAACAATAGTCGTTGATAATTGATTCTTTTGCCATCTCGATTAAAAAAGTTCAATTCACACAGGTAGTTTCGTTTTTACTAGTATCTTTGCGCCTCGCTATCCGAAACCTAGGTGAAGGAAAGCTCCAATTAATTAATTTATTAACAGGGGTTTCGTACCCCAAACAATAAAAAACAACTATGGCAACTAAGATTAGATTGCAACGACACGGTAAGAAAGGAAAAGCATTCTACCACATGGTAGCAGCAGATAGCCGTTCAAAAAGAGATGGTAGATTCATCGAAAAATTAGGAACTTACAATCCAAACACAGATCCAGCAACAATTGACTTGAATTTCGAGCGTACATTGCATTGGGTACAAGTTGGTGCGGAAATGTCTGATACTGCAAGAGCATTATTATCCTACAAAGGAATCCTTCACAAGAATCACCTATTAAATGGTGTTGCTAAAGGTGCACATACAGTTGAACAAGCTGAGGAGAAATTTGCAAAGTGGCTTGAGGAGAAAGAAGGTAAAGTTGATTCTAAAATCGCTTCATTGTCTTCGGCAGCTGAAAAAGCTGAAACTGATCGTATGAAAGCAGAAACTGCAGTTAATGATGCAAGAGCGAAAGAAATTGCAGCGAAAAACACACCAGTTGAAGCAGAGCCAGTAGTGGAAACTGTCGAAGCTGAAGTTACTACAACTACAGAGGAAACTCCAGCAGTTGAAGAAGCACCAGTAGTAGAAGCAGCAGCAGAGGAAACTCCAGCAGTTGAAGAAGCTCCAGTAGTAGAAGCAGCGGCAGAGGAAACTCCAGCAGTTGAAGAAGCTCCAGTAGTGGAAGCAGCAGCAGAAGAAACTCCAGCAGTTGAAGAAGCTCCTGCAAAGGAAGAGGCTCCAGCAAAGGAAACTCCTACTGAAGAAGCTCCAGCTAAAGAAGAAAAATAAAAAGTATCGAATGAATAAAGCAGATTGCTTTCATTTAGGACATATTGCGAAACTCCACGGATTTAAAGGTGGAGTTTCTTTGTTTTTAGACGTTACCAATCCTTCTGATTATACTGGACTTGACGCTATATTTATTGATATTGACAATCATTTGACCCCTTTCTTTGTTGAATCCATGAAGATGACCAACAAGGGGTTTGCAACAATATCACTTGAAGGGGTTACAGATGAAGCCCACGCAAAAAAAATCCTTCGAAAATTAGTTTACTTGCCTGCAGAAATTCTTCCAGAATTAAAGGGGAATAATTTTTACGATCATGAAGTGGTCGGCTATAAGGTGATTGACTCTAACTATGGCGAAGTTGGAATCTTGGATCAGGTAATTGATTTGAAAGTGAATCCCTTGCTTCAGATCTTGAAGGATGATAAAGAAATACTCGTTCCATTGATGGAAGGTGTTGTCCAAAAAGTGGACAGGGAACAAAAGATACTACACATTACAGCCCCAGATGGTTTGATCGAGCTTTACATGAGCTAATGTCGACTTTCGAATTTAAACAATTCTCCATTACACAAGCTAATACCACAATGAAAGTGGGCACGGACGCTATGGTTCTAGGTGCCTTGATCAAGACTGATGGTAAATCCTCGGGATTGGATATTGGTTCTGGTACAGGTATTCTCTCGCTCATGCTCGCCCAGAGAAATGAACATATTTTAATTGATGCCATAGAAATTGATGGTCCTGCATCTGTTGAAGCTTCGGCAAACTTTCATCGCTCAAATTGGGGGAATCGTTTGCATCAAATTCATGGAAGTTTTCTCGAAATGGACGTTTCGAAAAGCTATGATCTCATTTTTTCAAATCCACCCTACCATCAAGATTCATTGTTGAATGATGATGATCGAAAGGCTCGAGCGCGACACGAAGCATTTCTTCCATTGAATGAGTTAGTGGAAAAAGCTGCATCACTTTTGACAGATTCAGGTGATTTTTGGATCATAGTTCCGTCAGATACAGCTGAAAATTGGATCTCCAGCTGTCAAAAGTCTGGTCTGAGTGTTCTCCACAAGATCAAAGTGTTTGGCAAGGAGGGAGGAGGTATGAAGCGTCTAATCCTAAATTTCTGCAGAGCTGAGCAGGTAATAATAGCATCTGAGATCACGATTCGCGATACAAAGAATAACTATACAGCTGAGTATATTAAATTGACCAAGGAATATCACGCAACTGATTTAGCAAAGGACTAATCCAATCGCAATAAAAAGTTCGAGTTGGCGATGATGAATTGATTCGCGACATACAGTTTTCCATCGTAGATCGCCATTTCACCAATAAATGCAGGGGCGCCTCCAGCGACTGATTCATAATCAGTACCAGTCCATTTGATCACGTTTGGCGATAAAACACCACCTCCACTATCAAATGAGCCTCCAATGAACAACTCATCACCATTTGCTAACGCTTTCCTTGCTGAATTTGATCCTCCAGTCAATCCTGTTCCTAGAGGCTCCCATGTGGATCCATCCCAAACTGCGACACGGCTACAATTTACGTTTCCATCTCCATTTTGGTTAAAACTTCCCACTGCAATGAGTTTTCCATCATAGAGTTCAAGGTCAACAACAGTACCATCCAGTCCAGTTCCTAACGGCAACCATTCTATTCCATTCCATTTCGCAATGTTGTTTACTGAGGTTGGACCTGAATTCGCGAAGTTTCCACCAGCAATCAATTCCCCATTGAATTCAATCAAGTCAGAAACATTTCCATCTAGATCATTTCCAACTTGACTTCCAAGGGCACGTATGTAAGGTGCAATTGAGCAACCTGTGTATAAAACCCCATCAACTTTAACCGCCGAATTAGCGTTCGTAAAGAGAGTTGTCGGGGCATCCCAAGGATAGCCAGGATCGCTCACATCGTAGGAATAAACGCCATAAGCTCCCATGCTTCCAGTCGCAAACCATTCTCCATTTGACGATTGTTGCATCTTTTCCAATCCAGATCCACTCCCAAAAGTTGCTATTGTTTGATTGCAATACGAAAAAGTACTTCCATTATAGAGTGCATTAATTCCACCAAACCAAAGTTTACTGACGAAGAGTTTATTATCCACTGTGGCCAATGTATTAATTCTGTCTGTTGGATCGGGATTGATATCCGTCCATGTGGTTCCAGTTACTGGTGTGAAACTACTTCCTCCTGATCCATTCCCACCCGTTAATGGCGCGGGAAATTCCAATAGTTTTTCCTTGCGACAACCTGTTACAGCAATTAATCCAAGAATGGCGACTAAGACAATACTTGATTTAGTCATATTTAAATATTCCATAATCTGATGCTAAATATAGATATCCATTAAATTTCACGATATCGTGTACCTCATAAGTGAAATTACCCACCGAACTCCATGAAGTTCCATTGTATTTTACCAAGCCGAGTAATGAGGCCCCGTTAATGGTGAGATTTCCATCAAAGACGTACAACTCATTGTCGACAACTTTCATTCCTCCATAAAAACTCATTCCTCCTATTTGACCAATTTCTGCAATATCCGTCCATGTACCAGTTGCAGATTTACGTTTTATCACAACTCCATTATTAAACTTTCCCATGATGTATAATTCGGAATTATAGGAAATTACATCCCAAACAGCATCTTGCCAATGGAGACCATTATAGATCTCATCAACCCATGCACTTCCGCTCCACGATTTAAGATTATCATCTGGTCCACACACAAATAGAGAGCCATTGTGCATTGCAGATCCATAGACTGTACCAGTTAAATTGGCCATTCCTACTGCTGTATTTCCCGAGATCAAATCTACATTGTCAGTGACTACCCAATTTGAAGCAGAAGGGGAAAAGGCTCCTGTAATTAGCAGATCACTGCTATAGTCCATGATGTTTCGAGCTGAACTACCTAAAGAATTCGAGAATGGGATGTCAGTAATTACGGCTGACGTGTTCATTCGTGTAAGATCTTCTGGATCTGTTCCAGTAGTATAATAGGTATAATTTCCGCCTAAGATGAGATCAGAATTGGAGATGTGTAAGTCATAAATTCCATAGCCGCCAAAAAATCCAGAAATTCCTGGATCTATGAGATTATCAGAAGCGTCTAATTTTGCAAAATCATGGATTGTATTGGCCGTATTATCGAAAAGACCACCTACGTACAATTGTCCATTAAATTCTTCCAGCGCGTAGATATCTGTTATTTCTGACGAGGAGATCTGCGTCCACGAAGTTCCAGCAGTACCACCAACAGGTTCTTCACCCTCAATATAGGTCGAGGTGCCCAATACGTGCTCAGTCTTTTTCCGACAAGAGACAAATCCCATTGAAATTACCGCCACAAAGATCAGAGCTTTAGAGTAAAAGCCCGAAGTTAAAATAGATTTCAAATGCATAAGAGCTTTGTAAATTAATGGATTGAATGTACGTAATGATGTCAGGGAAACTCTCCTGATAATTCCAGTCTTCTATTTCAATACCAGTTGTTACAGGTCCAAAGTCCCTCTTCCCAAAATAGTAGGAGGAGCGAAATCCATAGTCCAGAATAAGTGATTTATTCAACATTCGAGTTCGTCCAAAACCAAGATTAATACGAAATGTATTCGAGGTGTAGATGCCAGGTTCCCTCTTATCAGATACTGTCGTTTCCACAGAAGTGCTAGGATTAGCGTGACGAACAGAGTAGGTTGGAAAAACATCAGAAGTAGCTCTTGTCATTCCTCCTCCAATTTCAACGTACTTTCCTACGGGAGCATATTCCGTATAGAATTTAAAGGAAGCACTTAGATCCAAAGCGTTCGTCTTTAATGTAAATGAATCCGTGTAGAAGTTATCTCCAGATACGGGGTCAGAATCATAGTAATAACTGTAAAATCCAGTATTCTGCAATCCTCGCCATGCTCCTCCTAACGAAAACTGAACTCGTTCAGACAAAACAATGTCAGCATTCAGATGGATTTCGGGAGGCAAAACTGCGAACTCATGAAATACAATAATGTTGTTTAGTCTTTGAGGATTCTGATCCTGGAACATGTGGTTCAAAATTGGCGGCGCAATTGATATTCCAGCAGTTAATGTGAACCGTTTACCGAGATATCCAACCTGAGCGCTACTGCTAAGAGTAATGATAGTCAGGGAAAGTAGTATCAATAGATGGCGCATTTTAATCTTTTAGTTTTTTGTTTTCACTCGACAAATAAATCATCTGTTCCAATTGGAATTTATTCGGTGGCAGTTTACTTGCGATCTTACTAACATAGGCGACCCCATCATTCTCAATATCAAAGTAAATTTCATAATAGTTGATGATGTTTTTCTTTCCCGCGCCTTTATTCTTGGTGACAACGCAAATTCGGTAAACCAGATAGGAGATTCCTTGAGCATAAACATACTCATGAATTAAGTCGTCCATGGGAGAATAAATCAAATCTTCTCCCAAAGAAATGTCGTCCATCCAATTTTGAATTATTCTGTGCAAGTAGTTATCGTAAACAGAGATTCCATCCTTTGATTCTGTGTTCGTACGATTCGAAAAATCGTGATTGTACTTTGGATACCCCTCTTGGATTTCAGTCATCATGGTTTCCAACTCAAGCGACTTTTCGAAATTCAGTTGATAGTTTCTCCGCTTTTTTGAATCAAAATACCAGTTATCTGATTCGATTAAGGCCGTATTGCCCTCCAGGTCGAACTTCGAGGACTTTAAAAACCGTCCTCGATGAAAATAGGATATGGTTCTATGGGGAACGGAAAGAACGTCAAACATTTCGTAGGGTGAAACAGAAAATGTACTGTCTTCGAGTGACTTTTTATATTCGCTCAGATAATTTGCCAAGGTGTCATTGATAACAAGCGTGTCTAAAAAACCGTTAATTAAGTAGCTCGTATCTGCTGAACTTATGAAAACGTAACCCAAATCTGTCAGCTCTTGCATTGGCGTAGACAGCTTTATCGATTTTTTTTCTTTCTTACCACCTTTGTCGTTCTGCTCTTCAGGTTCTTCCTCCTCCAAGACATTCGATAGAGTTCCTTCCCATTCACCATATTTCCACGTATGATTCAGAGAATCTTCAATAAAGAGAGATGGATAGCTTTTGTACAGGAATTGATAACTTTTTTTGAGCGCTAATTCAGTCGAGAACGAGTTGGTTTCGCTATCGATTAATGTATTTAGCGATTGATACATGAGCAGATTAAAGTCCATTGGTGACATTCCAAGAACGAGTTTGCGCAGGCGAAGATAATCCTCATCTGAACAAGCATTTCCTCCTTCATTGAGAATTTGGTCATACGTGCCACCATAATGTTTTGCCTGAATCATCGCGGCCATTGCCTTAATCTGACGAGCGATCAGGAATTTTTCGTCGCCTCCACGAATTCTCATTTTTACAGCTAAATCAACAGCCTCAAGGTTCATCCCATTTTCAAGATATGAATCGAGTAGAAGATACCTTGCTAGATTTTGTGCTTCCGCGAATTTCCCTGATGCTTGGTACAAGATTCCCTCACTTGAGTACCCTTCTGAAAGCTTCCCGAGCGATATTTTTCGAGCTTCTGAAGAAGGGTGAGTAGAGAGTGAATCATTGTCATCAACCAAGAAATACACAGTGTCACTCAGTGATTTATTCCACATGGTATCCAGAAAATCTTTGGATGGAATATTGTTACCTGTAAGCAATGCGAAATCGATCGGGCCAGGATAAACAGGGTTTGATGAGGTGCTCAATTTGTCCATTAACTTCAGGGCATATTCAGCTGGGATCTTATCTTTTAAGAGTGCAAATGCAAGAGAATCTGCTTGCAGTTCATGTTCCCTAGAAAATGCATGGCGTTCAAAATTGGCCTGTTCATCATTGTTGTTCCATTTTCGTTTATTGCTCTCCTCGATTTCTTTTGTCTTGTACGAGTGGCGAAGTATGACATGTCCAATTTCATGAGCAAGCATATACATCAATTCTTCTTCTGAATCAATCAAGGCAATTGTGGCGACATTCACATAGATATTTCCAAAGTCATTGGTAAATGCATTCAGGTATGGAAAGTTCGTTAAGTAGACATGTGTGGTTTTTCGTAGATTTTCGTCTTCAATGATAAAATCCTTCAGTTCATTCAAATATTTCCCAATTGAATCACCATAGAAGATATTTCCACTCCTGTTTAGCCGGTCTAAATAGTAATTGTATTCGTAGACGAATTGCTTTTCATCAACCTTTGATTTATCATCATAACGTTCTATATATTCTTGGTACAAAAGTTTTACCCTTTCTTCAGAATTGATATTCAATTCAGTGGGCTCAAATCTTGACGTGTAGAATTGTGTGAGGTCAACTTGCTGAGCATTTACTCCTAAGCAAATATTCAAAAACATCAATATCAATGCTTTGGGTATCAAGTTAGAGGTGAGTTTATGAGTGTCGATGAGCAGTAGGTTTAGCGTAATTAATATGATTTTGAACGTAAGATAGTGATT
The DNA here is from genome assembly GCA_047621865.1 of Crocinitomicaceae bacterium. Lineage (GTDB taxonomy): Bacteria > Bacteroidota > Bacteroidia > Flavobacteriales_D > Crocinitomicaceae > UBA4466. The sequence continues at coordinate 11,259 of JBLHON010000035.1, forward strand.
TCTAAATTGCAAGGTAGATTTTAACGTTTAGAGAACTGATTAATGGCCAATCAGCATAAAAAAAAGGCCTTCCAATAATTGGGAAGACCTTTTCAATGGGGTTATTGTCTCGTCCTGAAATAGCATGACGAAATTTGATTTGACAAAACGAATTCGAAAGTGTGTTAATGCTAAAGTTGCTTATTGGGCACCAAATAAATGCAGTAATTCTTCTTGGAGCTGCTCTCCTTTATCTGCGTTGTACCAATTTTGTAGGGTCACTTTCTGGTCGTCCCAGGTTTTGCCATCAGCTTTTCCATTAAGGAAAAGTTCTTGAGCATCTTTGGGTCTTGGCCCCCAATGGAAGAGGTCTTTCCCGTTTGCATCTCGTACAACTAATATTGGAATAGACATGCCACCATTCGTCAAATAATCTTGAATTTGAGAACCTTTACCATCCCGAAGACTGATCTTAAAGTGGATATTATCCGATACTTCAGAGAGCAAGAACATGAAAGGAACTAGGTGAGAAGCATCCCCACACCAAGGTTCTGTGATTACCGTCCAGTATTGTGTTTTGTCGACATTCTCTAGTAGATTCACAAGCTCCTCATTCAATATTCCGCGTTTAGTCCAGCGCTTTTGTCTCGACTGATTTAAGGTCACATAATCGACATAATCAGCATTGTCATAGGGTGGAGAACAAATTTCTCCTGATACAATTGCTTTAAATAGATGCGTGTATTCTTTCCAAGTCATGTTGCTTTTATTTGTTGGAACAAGATAGGCGGGATTTCCTTACAGAAATTCCACCCAATCGCTCTTTATGTTGCCGAAGATCACATGAGAATAAAATCCTTGGCTATCTCTTCACTAATTTCTTAGAAGCACAAAGACTTTCTCCATCAAGTCCATTATATAGGGATAAGGTTTTGATCTTAGCGAAGAATGAGTAAATCGTTAGTTAAGGAGACACTCAAAGATCAGGATACTTCTGGGAAATCAGTAATTCCCGTCTAAACTTTTAATATTTACAGCTACTCTCCCATTTTAAACACCTTCTCAATACTACCATCATCGTAAACATAGATAAGCACTGTGTTAGGCTTGTATGGTGTTTCTCTTCCCATAAGATCAACTATCTTTAGTAGTTGTTTTGGAGTGTTAGAAAATTCATCTAATCCAAGAGCACACGTATTATTACAATCAGTACTGAATGATGTTTGAGTGTCTATACTGTCCAAGTAGTATCAGAATAAGCAACATCATCAACCTCTATGCAGTTGAGGTTAGGATTTAAAAGTGCCGAAAACGAGCCGCCAATACCTATCCAATCATCGAAATTTGAATTATTTCCATTTGCCACATTTAAACAAAACAAATTATTAGCACCACAAATCAAATAAGCCAAAGCAGTATTCTGTGACAAATCTAAACTTGTTAGTTGGTTATTATTACAATTCAAATTAGTTAACACAGCATTCTGTGTTACATCTACACTTGTGAGTTGGTTTGACTGACAAAACAAATAAGTTAAAGCAGTATTGTAAGACACATCCAAGGATGTTAGCTGGTTCGGACCACAATACAAATATTCTAAAGCAATATTCTGTGTTACATCTAAACTTGTGAGTTGGTTAGCACTGCAATCCAACTCAGTTAAAGCAGTATTCTGTGATACATCTATACTTGTGAGTAGATTATAATAACAACTCAAATTAGTCAAAGCAGTATTCTGTGTTACATCTAAACTTGTGAGTTGGTTTCCGTAACAAACCAAAGAAGTCAAAGCAGTAAACGCTTCTATACCTGATAAATCAGAAACATTTATACTTCCACAATCAATGAGCCCACCAAAAGCAGTTGCTTCACTAACTTGAATCTCAGTATCAGCATTAGTATTAATCGCTGTATTACCAACTAAATACGCTTTAAAGTTAGCATCTGGAATATTGACGTTTTGAGCATAACTGTATAATGCTAAAACGCTGATTAGTACAAGTAGTAATGTTTTCATAGTTGTTGGCTTTTGTTAAAGATAGGATTTAAAACATTAACGATTTTACTCCAACCAATGCCACGCCTGTTAGCAGTTCTCATTTCATCTATAATTTGCTCCCAGAATGACTTTAGGACGTATGTGCTTGCTTCCCTGTCGATTAGATGGTTCTTTATTTCCTTTAAATAGATACGTGTATTCTTTCCAAGTCATGCTGCTTTTATTTGTTGGAACAGGATAGGCGGGATTTCCTTACAGAATTTAATTCGCTCTTAAAAAGTGCAACAATTTTTTGATGGTATATTGTTCATTTTATCCACCAGAACAATTTTGATATTCTGGGATGTTATTTGTTTCGTTATCTTTAAGTCACTAAAAAGGTCTCCAAAATGATTGGGAGACCTTAAATTTTTTTGACTCATTGAGGTAATTATTCGGTCTCGTTGAAATTAAATGGTAAACAAATGAGTGAAGATGTTTACCAATCACCTACTACTGGGCCGCAAGGGACATACTTTAAGAACGCAGATATAAAACAGCATAGTGATTCTATCAGTGCTAAAAAAGTGTATTCATCTAAGAACATAACAGTCTCGCTATCTGGACAAGTTACCTTTGGAGGGACTCCAATGATGGCCGGACTTGTACTCCCAAACCCAACCTATCTATCAGTGAACATACCGTTTAAAAATAATTAATGAAAATGCATTATAGAATATTAAGCTACCTAATTATTGTTTTTGTTGCAATAGGGTGTTCACCGCAGTTGTCTTTTGATGAATTGACTAAAGACCTTCCTTCTAAACTTGGGACTCGATCTTATTCAAGTACAAAAATGGGATATAGCATTTCCTTGCTGGACCAATTTGTTTTGAGGGATAATAACTATAACGACACACTAAAATTAGAGCTGTTTATTGATACCTCAATGGTGTTTGAGGAGGGAGCGAGTACTCTTACAATTATCAAATTTAATTCTACAGAAACGACGCTAGAAAAATCTTGGCGGAAATTTATATCGGATCGAATGTTGATTGAAGACTTTCAGGTTTATTCTGAAGGTTTAACGGATTATCTTTTAGAGCCTGCCTACTATGAACATTCTGCGTATACTATGAGTAAGAAAAACACGGAGTCAATAAATTTTCTTATCCGTGGAGACTCTTCAAGTTTTTATTTCATGAATCTTGAAGTAATCATGGAGGATGATTATCCAAATAATCTGAAAGAATTACTTTCCTGTGTCAAAACCGTGAAACTTCTGCCTTAGCCGCCCCTTACACTCGAACTATTTGGAAACATTCAGCAGGGTAAAACTTCATTAATAACGAAGATCAATGGAATTAATGCAAAGTATACAAGTAAGAAACAGATACTAATAAGTGTGTAACGGAAGCGACAGTTATCTTTTCATCACCAGCTGATGGAGTGCTGAAGGTATTCAATGCATTGGGACAGGAAGTCTATCACATGGAACTCGCCGAAATGGATCGTACAAAAATTGATGTCAGCCATCTTGATGATGGATTGTATAGCGTAGTAATGGAGTACTTAAACGGAAAATCACATAGAGAAAAACTAGTCGTTAAGTAGCTAATTTGTGGAAGTCTCCCCTAAGTGTGTAAAGCTATTTCAGGACGGGACAGCTTCTAAATGAAAAAAACCTCTAATGTACGTTGGAAGACTTTTCTTTCGTAGTGACTCCGAGTGGGCTTAAGTCGAACTTTTTGGTTGAGGATTTGACTCTAATTCTTGATTATTTTAATTAATCTTATTCTTTGATAGACAAAAGCAAGCCATGAAAGAAACTGAATTGAAGTACCTTAATGATCCAGAAGAAGTAACTGGGCAGGCCAAATTACTGGCAGTTCAGGAGACGGAAGATGGTCGAATTGCCATCATTTTGGACTCAACACTTTTCTATCCACAGGGTGGAGGACAGCCTAGCGATCGTGGTACCATTAGTTCTTCTGATGGAAAGTTTGAAGTCATGGATACTCGCTTTAAAGATGGGATAGTACTTCACTATGGCGAGTTCATCCAAGGTACAATAGAGTTGGAAAGCAACGTTCAGCTCTCGGTCAATGAAGAAAGGAGAATGATCAATAACAGGAATCACACGGCTGGACATTTGATCGATGTGGCTATGTATAACTGTGATTTTCGTTTCCTGCCTGCAAAGGGTTATCACTTCCCCGACAGTCCTTATGTTGAATATGTAGGGACGATTGATGCAGAGGAACGTCCTGAAGCAATTAAACTCTTGAACGCTGAATTGGGTCGACTGATTCTTGAAAACACGAAGGTCAATTGGGAAATCGTGGAGAGTAAGGAAGACCTCAAAGAAACGTGTAAGTTTATTCCTGATTACTTGCCGGAAGGCAAACCGATTCGCGTAGTTACTGTTTCAGACATTGGTTGCCCTTGTGGTGGAACTCACGTGAAGCAACTCAAAGATCTTGGTGGTGTGCTGGTGCATAAAATCAAAGCGAAGAGCGGGAATACACGTATATCTTATCGTTTGACTTGATTTGAAGTTCATTCTTTCTGACTGGATTCAGTTTGATCTAGTTCCAAAAAATTAACCAGAATTTCTTGAAGATTATCATCCGACTTTGTACCAATGTGAAGTGCAAATGGATCATACTTTAGTTGCTCCTTTTTACTTGTCAATTTCCAATATAACAGACCAGCAATTGGGAAATTCTTCTTTTCGATGCATTCGTACAGAAGGCTTAGCGCCAAGTTTCGCTCCGCTTGATCAGTTTTTTGGTTCTCCCAGATAATTAGTGAGTCGCTTTTTACATTGTCCAATAATGAAAACCCAAACCCTTGCCATGGGTTCAATGTTGATCCAGAATGACGGCCGTATCCAATTTCTGTAAATAAAACAGGTTTCTCATCTAGTTTATTAGCTTCTTTAAATGCGTTGATTTCATCCAAAATTGAATCCCAGCTATTTCTAATTTGGGAAGCCATGTCCCTCTTGGAGCTGAGTTCGCGTAATGGGAAATAGGCATTTATTCCGATGAAATCGAGCTTATCCCAAAATGCTATTTCCTGATAATTATCGAAGTTAGCGGCAATGGTCATTTTTCCAGTGTAAACTTCTCGCATGCCTTCAATAAGGTGTTCCCAATACCAATTCTGTACTGAACGTCTTAGGTTGATCGCGTCAAGTTGATTTACCGAGTCTGAAAATGCAACGACCTTGGCCCATTTTTCTTTACAATTAATTTCGTCATTCAAATACTTTTCGAGACTTGTATAGTTTATAAATCCAGGCGTATAGAGATTATCTTCTGTTAGCACCTTCTTAAAGGACATCATCCCTTTGTGATAATCCTGTTGCTTTTTTTTGCTGAGATAATACGACTCTAAATCGGGCAATTCAGTACACGGTCTTGTTGCAAATAGCGCACTTAACTCGCTGCCAATCACAAATACTTCAACACCTTCTCGCTCCGAAATAATTGCCCATTTTTTCGCAAATCGAGTGTACTCTTCAAACCATCTTTGGACCAAATAATCGTTCTCAGGGAAAACACTTCCATGCCAAAGAAAATGATTTGCCGAAAACGCGTGATCGAGTTGTAATCGAAGGATTAGTACCACATGTAATCCTGCGGCTTTTGCCATTTTGATCTCCTCGACAACCGCTGGTTCATCCTCATAATACCAAAGATTATTTTCGTTCCATCTTCCTTGATGCGCGTAGATGGTAACTTCAACTGTATTCATTCCAACATTCTTGACTGTATTCACCCAATGTCTCTGATCACCTTCATTCATTTGGATTCCACCTACGAATATTGAATTTGATGGCAATTCTTCGTTGTCATTGTCAATCGAGACTTCAGATGCATTGTACTTCTGAGCAAAAACACTTGGGAATGCTGATAGCACAACCAGAGCAAGAATAGTTAATCTCATCAGGGGTATTTACGTGTTTACAGTCTGATTTCATTGACAGCTGATAACCACTAAATTAATGATTATTAACTTCGATTGTTGCCATTGTTCATCCTAGATGAATTAATAAATAGTTGGGTTGAACTATTTGAAAGGATTTTGAGATGAAAAAGTACGCCATTAATAGGCTTTTTGTGAGAACCATAAAGAGTGAACGCCACTTCGCGAAGAATATTTTCGCTATTACTTATGCTTTTGCCGTAGCTTCAGCATAGGAACTCAGCATAGGAACTCAGCATAGGAACTCAGCATAGGAACTCAGCATAGGAACTCAGCATAGGAACTCAGCAATGGCACACGGAGGCTTGGTACAAAAAAAAGGTAAAAAGCTGAAGGAAGGAAGCTCTGAACACCTCAACTATTAGGATTGTTTCATGAACCTGTTAACTCCGAATCCGATAGCAAAGTCCTCGTTTTGCAAACGAGTTTTTTCTAGTTAGAATAGCAAATTGAAGTGAACTTCATTCGTCTCTAAATGAAAAATGCCAATTTTTGATGATCTGTAAATTTATGTTCCAGAACTGTTTGAGAACTTGCCCTTCTTGATAGGCTGTCTTCTGTATATGTATTATCAGTTCCCCTCCTTATTTTCTGAAGCCGTTCTCTACCCAACACTGTATTTTTCGGATATCACCAGACGAAAGTTGTCCTCCCTCTGGTGGCATTTTATTGCAATTATCTCCCCAATTTATAACACAGATAATACGATGATCAATAACCGTCGAAGCTGTTTCATAGCTTGCCAAATCGATGCCGTATTTGGGCATTCCCCCACTGTGGCATTTAATGCAATTGGCATCAAGAATTGATTTGATACTCGTTTCATACGAGATTTCATTACATGCTATTTCAACCACTTCTACGACTTCCTCGGTGACATGACATGAGGCAAGAACTAGTGCGAGTCCAAAGAAGGCAAAAAATGCATTTTTCATAGTCTAATAATTACTATCAAAGTAAATAATTTATTTGCTAACAATTTGATGAGGAATCAAACTGATGGCCATCACTCCACGACCAACTTCTTACTTACAACCAATCCATTTGTATTTTCTATAGCCACAAGATAGCTGCCAGAAGCCAGACCTACTAAGTCTAAACTCAACTGATCAGTTGTAAATTGCTGCTTAATAAGCACTCTTCCTGCCATATCCAAGATCAAAACAGTTTGGACCAATTCTTCGGGGTTTGCTATCTCAATGTACAAGCCCCCAGACGTTGGATTCGGATACATCAACAGCCCAATTGCCGATAAAATATCATCTACCCCAAGTGTACTATCACAGGCATCAATAAATTCGATGGGTTCGCCACTAAATGCTTGTTCTAGC
>JBLHON010000036.1:0-18486 GCA_047621865.1 Crocinitomicaceae bacterium
ATGGTTATCATGCTTTGCCATTTCCACTATGGGTACACTCTGGGCTTCAGGCAAAGCTCGGCATTAACTATAACAAGTGGCTAAACGCAATTGCGTATATCCTCCTTATGTGTTTACGTTAAATTTAGTAATTCAATAGGACTTTCAACAACCTGAATGTTATTCCTAACATCTTTACGCCAATTTCAGTCATCTTGCTCTGCCATCACGCATTCAGCCATATATAACAACACAGATAAACACATTAATGCACAATTGATCACGCATATCATTTCCGCTATGAAATCCCTAAACACAGCAATAGCATGTTCTATTAATTACTTGTAAGCGTTTGTTGTTCGGATAAAAAATAAGGAATCGCACTTATTCTGCGTGTGTTAACCTTTATTTTTTCAACAATAGAATTACTGCTTCACAAATCCCTGCTGCTCAACTCTACTATTCCGAACTATCCTCAAAATATAGCTCCCAGCTTCTAAATCAGAAATTTGAATGTACTCCAAATTTTCTGGGGCAAGAACAATTCTTCCCAATTGATCAATGATCTGGATCTCTTTTACCTCACCATCAAGTTCTGAAACATTCAAAATTGTACTTGCTGGATTAGGATACAAAATCCACGTTGATGGTTTTGAAATCTCTTCAGATCCAACAGTAACTAAGGCCAGTTGAACAGCAATTTGTGCATTCACTTTTCCCCAGCCCCATTTTGTATCTCCAGTTGGTGGAATAACTCCAGTATAAGAATCCTCACGAGCCGTTTGAATTAGAATTGTCTTCACTTGGGCAGGGGATAGGTATGGATTTGATTCTAGGATCAATGCTACAACTCCCACAACTGCTGGTGACGACATTGAGGTTCCACTAAATCGTGCAAATGGATATGTTCTTCCATTAAAATCAACAGAAGTCAACTGGCTGAAGGAATTGTCTGTGTACGATGAGATAGATGAAGCAACTTGAACTCCTGGTGCTGAAATATCTGGTTTCAAAGAATCCGTCATCAATGGACCTATACTTCCAAAGCTTGATGGTTGACCACCAACGAGCATCTGAGAGATTGTATAATACTCAGAATTGTGAGCTGCTACAGAAATTGCAGTATTCGAGCAGGCAGGTGTTCCTATCCCATATTCATTGTTTCCAACAGTTGTTCCTGCGCCAAGACCACTGAAAGGCATTCCCCAATTCCCAACATCTGAAGTCAGTTCAGTAACGTTCCAACAATGGAGTTTGCCACTCACAGCAGTAGATTTTAGGAGGACTTTAAAGTTAGTTGGAGGTTTTGTCACACGCAACCTGATCTGAGGTCTTCCATTTGACGGATAAGCAGCATCTGCTGAGAGATTATACCAAATAGTATCCGTGGCATTTACAACAAGGAAAGTGTCAATGTAGCCAGTGGTTGTAGCTGTTGAATAATCTGGACTTTCAGCGACAACAGTATTCACGTTATCATAGATTTTGATTCCACCCGTAAACTCGTTTCCAGGTTCACCCCACATATGAATGCTTTGTCCCCAGAGTGTAGCCAATGTTGCAGAATTATAAAAATCGATGCGTGAGAGTAATGTATCTGATGCAAAATCCTTTTCGAGATGGAAATTAACAGAGCCATTATTTCCGGCAGAGCTCACAAAAATGACATTCTGATCAGAATAGCTGTCAAGAGCTTGACTCAAGATGGACGTACCATCAATTGCCCCCATGTGGTACAATCCCCAGCTCATGTTAATGACCAAACGCTTTCCTTCAACATCAGCTTTGTCAAACATCCACTGCCAAGCATCTAGCACTGAGCCTTCATCAACAAGAAAGGTTGTGAAGAGAAAATTGGATTCGAATGCAATCCCACGATGTATTGTTCCAGCTCCACTGCCGCCAGCAATTCCAGAAACGTGCGAGCCATGTGTTGCATAAGAGTATATATTGGCCGTATCTGCACCAGCTGCCAATAATTCAGTAGGAGTGGAGTACTCAGTTCCATAAGCATAACCTGAAGGTGCTGGACCTGAATTCTTAAATTGATCCCACGCTGCTAGGATTCGTGTATCTGCCAGTAAAGTATCGTAAAACATTGGATGTGTATAATCAAATCCCCAATCTGTCACACCAATAATCACGTCTTTTCCGGTATATCCTTGAGGAAGTCCATAACCTCCCCAAACACTGTCTGCTCGAATGTCACCAGGAACTTTACTCAGCATAGGCTTTATCATTCCAGCGATTTCAATTCGCTCAAAACCTGTTTCCAAGAGTACTTTATCCAGATTTTCCAACGGGTATTTAAAACTCACAATTGATTCGATTCTAGATCCAATTAAAACGCCACGACTTTCAAGCGAGGCTTTGTCATATCCATTTGCAGTGATTCCTAGAAACGATACATAATCCCTTCCATGGATCGTATGAATTGGGAAACGTTGACGCAATTCTGCAGACGCTCCCTTCGTTTTTTCAAAGGCATTGAAGACCACTGAAATATCGGCTTTTGTATTGTTAGACGATGTTGTTTGGCTCGTTCCAAGGAAGGGCAGAGCAAGAAATAGTGCGATTAATCTCATAGTGCAATTTTGAGTTGCGAAATTACGACATTAATCAGAGGAATCATAGAAGGAGGTTGGGTCGAATCTATTCCAATCGAAGTTGGATTTCGTTTCGACTAGTGGGAAATGATTGAATTTCTTCTGATCGTGATCTAATTCTATTGAAAACCGAAGAATTTTATATCTTGCACCAATCTAAAAATTAACATATGCGATCACTATTGACACTTCTTTGTTTTGTTCTTACCTTCAGTAATTTTGTAAATGCTCAACCTCCATTTCAAGTGAGTGCTCCTGATACATATACAAATCCTGTTGTTATTATTATTCCAGATACCAATGTAAATCTCGAGAGTTTATCGCGAAATGGGGTCGCTATTCCTGTAACATTTTATTATGTTGAGAACAACATAGGCACAGCAATAAACATTGTTGATTCAGCTGGGGGCCTCACTTCATTGCACAAAAAGGTGAAGGGGAAAATGCATGTTCGTGGAGATGCAACTTCACATGATCCAAAGAAGCAGTTTTCTGTAAAATTGGATAAAGAGCCAAAGGATGGACCATTCCTTGGAATGGAAAACAAAGGAAAGCACTGGATTTTTAATGATTGTGGTGTAGTTGATGTTACACTGATTCGAAACGCGTTCACATTTAACATGCAGCAGAGCATGGGAGAATATTCCCCGCACTGGAAATGGTTTGAAGTATTCATGTGTGACAATACAGCAACAATTGATTCAATGGCGAGTATTCTTGCAAATGACTATCGTGGAGTTTATTTGAATTTTGACGAAATCCGCTTCGAGAAAGATCGAGTGGAACCAAAATTTAAGAAGGAGCATCCTACTTCTGACATGGCTATCTTACAACTGAATCAGGCTGATCCATCAAAATACGCGACGCTGAGTTGGGTAAATTCCCCAGCAGGCCCCATGGAACTCTATGAACCAGATCTAGGCACTGTGCCAGCCACTGATACAATCATTACAGCAATCAATACGTGGTATTCCAATTGGGCTGGAAATACAAACGACATCTATGAGAACTATGTTCTTGACACAACAGATACCACAGGTTTAGTTGTGCTCTTGCAGGAAATGAGGAAAAACACAGATTACAAATCATTTGCAGTCTACTTTCTAATCAACGAATTATCGAAAGATCCTGATGGTTACCATAAGAGTACATTTATGGTAAAGGATACTGCAATTTGTAAGGCTGGACCACTATGGGACAAGAATAAATCCTATGGGAACTACTTCAATAATCCAAGTGATACTTTCTATTACAACCTGACGTCTGGTTGGCTTTATCATGATACGCTAAACACAATTGACGCGAATCAATCACCTCAGTGGTGGCAATCACTGCTTTTAGATCCAGCTTTTTGTGATACAGTATGGACCTATTGGAATGCGTATAGCACATCTGTTTTAGACACAACTAAGATGAACACTTTTATTGATAATCAGGTTGCGTATTTGAGTGTTCCATATGCTGCTGCAGGTGCAGACAGTACTGCTCTACTAAGAAATAACGCGTGTTGGCAAAATGGGAACAATATTCTCTTGTCTCAATATATGACACAGGTCGAGGAATTTAAGTCATACTTGTCGGGAAGAATAGCTTGGATGACAATTAACCTACCTCTATTATTGAGTAAATCTGGATTTGATCCTGGAAATTAATGAGCAAGTGCTAGTGAAGAGAATGTAAGACTTGATTTAATCTGGAAGCATTCTGTGGAGCTTATTTCCACGTTTTCAATTCAACTCCTTCTGAAGATACTTCAAGGTAGGTGTTGTAATTGATCCACTCTCCAAGATTGTAGTACGTGCTATTTTCTCCAACCTCGATTTCAAGGGGCAAATGACGATGTCCAAAAATAAATGCATCAAAGTGTTCCTTCTTCAAAGTGTCTTTGCAAAATTGAACCAGCCATTCATTCTCGTCGCCGTGGTATTTCTCGTCACCATCAGCAGTCTTACCTCTACTTTTCTTAGATGATTTCATAGCAAGCCAAATCCCGAAGTTTGGATGGAGTCGTGCGAAACACCATTGACAAAATCGATTGTTGAAAATTTTCTTGAGTGCTTTATAACCTTTATCGCCAGGTCCTAATCCATCACCATGGCCAATGAAGTACTTTTTAGCGAAGAATTCTCGCTGAATTGGCTCTCGATACAAAGTCACGCCAAGTTCTTTTGGAATGTAGTCGAAAATCCACATGTCGTGGTTTCCAGTAAAAACATAGATTGGAATTCCCGAGTCAGTTAACTCCGCAATTTTCCCTTGTAAACGAACGAAACCCTTTGGAATGGCACGTTTGTATTCAAACCAAAAATCAAATATGTCTCCAACAAGGTAAATCTCTTCAGCAGAATCTTTGATGTGATCTAGCCAAGCAACAATCTTCTTTTCACGCGCGAGACTGCTCTCATAAGAGGGTGCCCCAAGATGGAAATCAGATGCGAAATATATTTTTTTACGGGTACTTTGCGTCATTGTTAATGACCAAATATACGATGTAATTCTTGGTCTAATGCAGGACCACGTAATTTAGTCTTGATAATGTTTCCTTCGCGGTCAATAAGAACAGTGAATGGAATTCCTGCCACGCCGTACAATTTTCCGACTTTGCTTTTCCACTGCTGCAGATCACTTACATGATTTGGCCAGATAAGTCCATCATTTTCAATCGCGGCAAGCCAATTTGGTTTTGCTTTATCAAGTGATACACTCATTACTGTAAAGCCTTCTTCCTTGTACTTGTTATATAGAGCAACTACTGCAGGATTCTCTTTTCTGCAAGGTCCACACCATGATGCCCAGAAATCTAGTAGAACTACTTTCCCTCTTAGATCAGATAGTTTCATTGTTGTACCATCTGTTTTGGTCTCTTCAAAATCAGGAGCTGGTTTTCCTTTACCTAGTGGGTTATTTGCCTCTTGTTGAAGTTTCATGTCATCGAAATTCTTCTTGAGAGCTTGTATAGAAGGAGATTCACTGAAGGCAACATATAGCTGACCTATAATTGCTTCATAGGATGCAAAATCATTTTTTTGATCTACTTGATTCAAAACAGGGTAGAGGGCTGCTGAATTTGGATTTGTTTTGACAAAGTTTTGCATTGAACTTTTAAAACGATTGTACTCAGCAGTGGTAGCTCTATCAATTTCGTCTTTCTTTGTTGGGTTTGCCTCAATATCTAAAAGAGCTTGTTCTCGAACAGCCATCCATCTTTTCAAGTTTCGCAAGTACTCGTTCATTGCATGGCTTTCATCAGACCCAACGAAATTTGCAAATTCGGTAATGTTCGCGCCATCACCATAAATTTTGATGTCACTTTTATCACGTAGAATAATATTCACATGATTTTTATTGAATCTCAGGACATAATAATCAGGACTTGGAATCTTTGTTTCAATTGTAAAACTTCCGTCAGAGCCAAGTGGGGCTCCAGCAATGTCATTGTATGTAGTTCCAGTGAATGTCGAAATGTAAACGGAATCTGCCCCTGAATTGAATACCATCCCCGAAACCTTAACTTTTGTTTGTTGTGAGAATGACGCGAGTGCAAATCCGAGCGCAACGAGTAGCGTAAAATATTTCATAATCTGTTATTTAGATAAAGATCTCTTTCAATTTTTGTTCCAAACTTGGTCCCCTTAGTCCAACACCAATAATATTTCCTTCTGGATTGAGAAGAACAGTATGCGGAATTCCACTGAAGCCATAGGTTTGAGGCAATGGAGAGTTCCATCTTAATAAGTCACTTACATGATTTGGCCAAACCATACCATCTGAGGCAATCGCGGCTTTCCAAGCTTCCTTATTCTCGTCCAAAGAAACCGAATAAACTGTGAATCCCTTGCTTTTGTATTTGTTATACATCTTAACCACGTTAGGACTTTCCTTACGACAAGGCCCACACCAAGATGCCCAAAAATCAATAAGGACATACTTTCCACGCAATGATGATAATTTAATTTCTCTTCCTTCTGGATTTTTCAAAGCGATTTCAGGGGCAACTCTTTTACCAGTACTCAATGCAACATGATCATCATAGGCACGCTCAATTTCAGTAGTCTGACCCACGAGTGTCGCCGTCATTGGAGAATTAGGAAATTTCTCCTCATATGCTTTTGAAACTGCCTTCAATACCTCAAGGTTCTTAGGATCCCATCCGTCAAATCCCATTGTAGGAGTTGCAGAGCTCGATAAAATAATATTAAATGGATTACCTGGATCTGCGATCATTAATTCAAGCCCGAAATCATCTACTGGCTTTTTAAGCGCCACAAATCTCTCTGTTAATTCCTCATCAGAGATGACTCCCTTTTTGAGCATTAGTTCAGATTGTGCAGCATGAAATATCGAGAATTTCTCCATATAAGAGGTCATAGCTGACGACCATGAAGTTCCGGATACTTTAGGAAATTTCTCATAATCGGCAATGTCACTCTTAATAACAACCTTGTCATTTGGCACAATCGTCAATGGGATTACCTTGTTTGATCCTGGTTCACCCAAGCGCAATTGATAAATCCCGAAACCAACGATATTTCCAGTCATCGTGAATTTACCTGCAGCATCTGCTGTCGCATTTGCAATTGGAATTTGACCTTGCTGGCTTACTGCTTCCAGATAGAAAACTTGTCCATCTGCACCAGTGATAGCCCCATTAATCGTGAAGTTGTCAGGTCCAACTGTTTGAGAATCTACATCCGTAGAATCTGAAATGTCAGTTGTTTCATCATCACCACAAGCGGCAAGAAGTAAAAACAGGCTTAATCCAAAAAAATATTTCATTATAGTTTGTCTAAAGTTTGGCGCATCAGTTGATTGGCTGCTTTTGGATCAGCTTTACCCTTAGAGGCTTTCATTAGTTGCCCCATTAAAAATCCTATCAATTGCTTTTCGCCGTTAACATAACGTTTAATTTCCTCTGGGTGTTGCTTTATAACAGTCTCAATAAAAGTTAAAATCGAGTCTTCATTGGAATCCTGAATCAAATTTAATGACTCAGCAATCTGCAAAGGTGTCTTCGATTGATCCTCTAGCATCACAGGGAATACCTTCTGAGACGCAACAGTTGATGAAATCTTACCATCATCAATAATTTGTATCAATGCAGCAATACTCGATGCAGACACTGGGAATTGTTCAATTTCCAGTGCATTCAAATTTAAATACGATTTCACACCTCCCATCACCCAGTTGGCAGCTGCCTTGTAATTCTCAGTTTGAGCAATTATAGCTTCGTAATACAAGGCAATTTCCTTGTTATCTGTAATATTATAGGCATCATAATCTGATAGACCAAGCTCCTTTGAATACTTCAAGAACAAGTCTCTCGGCAATGCGGGCATCTCAGATTTAATTTGATCAATGTATTCCTGATTTACTGTGATAGGCTGTAAATCTGGTTCTGGAAAAAAGCGGTAATCATTTGCAGCTTCTTTAGAACGCATAGAGACTGTTCGATTATTTGGGCCATCAAATGAGCGGGTTTCCATATAGATGGTTTTCCCTTCTTCAATTTCATCAATTTGCCGTTCAATCTCAAATTCAATTGCCTTCTGAACGTGGCGCATGGAGTTCATGTTTTTAACTTCCACTTTCGTTCCAAACTCAGGAGCACCAATCAATCTAACGGATATATTTGCATCACAACGCATGGATCCTTCCTCCATATTTCCATCACAAATCTCTAGATAACGAACCAGCTTACGGATTTCCATTAAATAGAAATAGGCCTCGTGTGACGAACGTAAATCAGGCTCAGAGACAATCTCAAGAAGAGGAACACCAGCGCGATTAAGATCCACGAGTGTATCGCGTAAATCCATGTCGTGCATGCTCTTTCCAGCATCTTCTTCCATGTGAATACGTGTCAGTTCAATAACCTTGTCCTGATCGTTTTCATCTTTAATATGAATTCTTCCTCCTGTGCAAATAGGGGTTTTGTCTTGTGTAATTTGATAGCCTTTCGGGAGATCTGGGTAGAAGTAGTTCTTCCGATCAAAATTCTGCCGCTCAGCAATTTTTGACTCACAAGCCACGCCTAATTTTACGGCAAACTCAATTGTTTTTGCATTCATCTTGGGCAATGTTCCAGGATGACCTAGTGAAATTGCGCTGACATTACTATTGGGTACGGCTCCAAATTCATTGACATCGTTCGAATAAGCTTTCGACTTTGTCAACATCTGTGCATGGACTTCGAGTCCAATTACTGCTTGGTATTTCGCTCTTACTTCAGGAGTCATTTTATACGCGTGAGATAAGTTCCTTCATAATTAATGTCATTTTCGGCTCTGCTTTATTCGCTACTGCTATAACATCTTCAACACTTACTTCTTGAATTTTCCCAGGAACACCAAGATCAGTGATAATTGAAATAGCAAAACATGGAATGCTCATGTGACGAGCAACTATAACTTCTGGCACAGTTGACATTCCCACTGCATCAGCCCCTATTGCCCGAACATAATTGTATTCAGCTGGAGTTTCCAATGTTGGTCCCGTAAGTCCAGCATAAGTACCAGTTACAACTTTTAAATTGTTTTCGCTTGCGATGATTTTTGCAAGTTTGATCATATCGTGACTGTAAGGCTCACTCATATCTGGAAAGCGTGGTCCTAATTCATCAATATTTTTTCCAATTAATGGATGAGAAGGGAATAAGTCAATGTGATCGTCCTGAATCATGAGATCGCCAATTTCAAATGCTGGATTTACTCCTCCAGAAGCATTACTCACGAACAACTTTTCGATCCCTAAAAATTTCATTACGCGAACAGGAAATGTGCATTCTTGAAGTGTATATCCTTCATAAAAATGAAATCGCCCTTGCATTGCAACAACGTTTTTTCCACCTAACTCACCAAAAATTAATTTACCAGAATGACTTTGAACTGTTGAAACTGGGAAATTTGGAATATCTCCATAAGGAATTTCATCAATCACGTTAATTTCATTTACAAGGCCGCCCAATCCAGTTCCGAGAATGATCCCGATTGTTGGTTGAACACTCGTACGTGTTTTAATGTACTCATGTGATTCCTTAAACTTTGCTATAATACTCATCTAAAAGGGATTTGAATGTCTGTTGATTGTTTAATAATACTGTAATAGGTTGATAATGCCAGGCATAGTGCTCGTCACTAATTGCCTGAAATTCACGTAGCCTCATGTAGTCTTTCTCGGTTGTTATGATGACCTTGTCTCGACTAGCAAAAGTATCAAATTTTTCATGAATAATCATGATGTCTTTGGATGTAAAATTATGGTGATCGGGAAAAGCCATATGTTCTACTGAAATTTGAGTTTTCCAGAACTCAATCAAAGGAGTTGGGTTTCCAATTCCAGTTACAATCAGAGCATGCTTGAAATCAATGGCTTGGCTGGTATGAATTGGCACGAGTTCTCCATACTGAAGAGAAGAGAAGAACACGGGTTTCTTGCCAAATGCAAGCTGCTGGATAATTTTATTTTTTTCTTCTTGAGAGATTGAGATTGGTGCTTTACTTACAATGATGCAATCTGCACGCTTTTTTCCCATTGGCCATTCACGAAGATTACCAGTAGGGAGCATGTGATCGTTTGTGAAGAGTTGATCGTAGGGCGTGATCAGAATAGTTAAACCTGCTTGAACTGCCCTGTGTTGAAAGGCATCGTCGAGAAGAATCAAGTCAATATTTCCGATTTCCTGTTGAATAAATTCGATTCCCTTTTTTCGCTTCTCAGCAACAACGACCTCAACTTTATTCCCGTACCTCGATTTATATTGGGTAGGTTCGTCGCCAATTTCAGAAGGGTTGGAGCCAGGAGTTGCGCGAATCACGCCAGTTGAAGCTCTACCATAACCTCGACTTAGGGTGGCAATAGAAATTTCTTGTTTCAGAAAATGCTCAATCAGATAAGCAACATGGGGCGTCTTTCCAGTTCCACCTACAGACAAATTTCCGACAACAATTGATTTTCCTGGAATTTTATAGGAGCTGAATATGCCCCAATCGTAGAATTTATTGCGGAAAAAAGTTATGATTCCGTACAACCAAGAAATCGGTAGAACTAACCAACGTAGTGCATTCATAGTTTAAAATCAGCCGCTAAATGAGGTGAAGTTTTGGTCATCAGTGTAGAAGAAGATTCGAACTTGAGCTGTGTCTTCAAGGAAGTTGATCTTTCCAATCTCAAACCTGTTAATGTTCAGTCCAGTTCGATCTTGCAAATCTTTCAACATCTCATCATGACGGGAGGGTATAATGAGATCTATTTTCTCGTAGATGATCGTTTTCCTAGTCTCATGTCGAATAAGCCAAACACGCTCTAAGCCAAACGTTATTGCCACAACAGTGATATTAATAGTTAGCATTTCAGCCACACTAATTGCGTTAGAAGCAAGTGAGTTCACGACACTAATTCCAATCGTTAGGAAGAGATAGGTCATCTCCTTTATCTCAATGGCATCTGTCCGATACCTAATAATACCGAAGATCGCAAATAGTCCTAGACCCATCCCAGTGTCGATGTCCAGCTTCTTTAGTCCAAAACACAGGAAGAAAGTAATGAGACCAATCAGATAATAGGTGAATAAATAATCTTTTCTTTTGGCGATTGGGTAATATAAAAATCGAACCAGGATCGTAAGAAATATAAGGTTGATCCCTAATCGAAGTAAGAGTTTATAGAAATCGTCGTCAAACCATGTTAGGTTGAATAACTTTTCAAAATAATCGGGTTCGATTGCGCTAAGCAGCATAAATTTTCAGTTTTGCGATTTTTAATAATTTCTTCTTAAATCGATTGTATTTAATGTCATTCTCATCATCGAGGTGAAGAATGCCAATACAGTATTTACTCAGACGTAAAGGACGTATGAATTGTCGCTTCATCAATGAAAAGAAGGGAGAGGTTCTAGTTACCTTAGATTGTTTTAATTCTGCTATTACCAAGTGGCTCAATTCAGATTTTTTACCATCCCATTCGAAACTCAAATCTAAATCGATTGTGAGTCGCTCGTTAAAATTCCGACCAACAAGTGTAATACGCTTGTAATGATTTGTTAATGTGGGAACAAGCTTTCTGAAATCTTCAAATGCCACAGAATCATTTACGAAATCCATGTGTTCAGAAGGCATATTCATGTGGAGGTCGTCCGATTGAATTCGCATTTTATTCGTTCTCCCTTTGTATTTATGTTTCACTTCGAGAAAGGCTAAATCTGAATCCAAGTATTTACGGTAGCGCACTTTCATGCGATTGAGTTTCTTATTGTGGTGATCATTGTAAAAATCGAGATCTTCGTTGTCGTAATAAAGGCTTTCGTATGCGCTGATAACTTTTCCTTTAATAGATAGCACTCGGTAATGTTTATTGAGTTCAGGAAGCACTTCAATCAATTGTTCTAGCCTAAAGACAAACTTCGTATCCACGCGATCCATCAATTTAACATTGTCCATTTGGTCAAGTCCAATTGACTCGAAGGTTTTCAGGATAGTATCAACAGAATTTATAGACATTGTCTCAAAGTTATCAAATTATTTAGATGTCAATAGCTTTAGATGCAACTATGGGATTAAACTTGCGGGAGGATTGAAAAAAAGGGGAGACAATTGCCTCCCAAATCTCTATCTCATGATGTTCACATGTCCATGATATTCTCGAAGTTCATCACTGAATTTTGATTTCAGCGTAATTTTCCAAACGTAAATTCCATCCTGAACAAGTTTTCCATTATAAGTTCCGTCCCATCCAATAGTGGCATCATGTGATTCAAAAATCAGTTGCCCCCAACGGTTGAAAATGAGGAAGTCATAGGATTGAACATCAACATCACTAATAACAGGCTCGAAAATATTGTTGAGCTCATCACCATCTGGTGTAAACGTGTTTGGTACCCAGAGTGTGAATTCGTCACGCACATTAATAAAGTCGCATAATGTATCCGTACAAGAAGTTTCATTAAACGCCACTAGACATACTGAATATGTATCTCCAGTGTAAGGAAGTGTGAGATCGAAATTCGGATCAGTTGTCACATAGGTAAAGTCTTCCCCAACAATCGTCCATTCGTAACTCGTGGCATTCGAGGATTGATTGAATGTTGAGAATGAATGATCTGGCAGCGACATTTCACCTGGGATAATACCAAAATCTGAAGCTGGAGGAATCTCGTTGTTTATTTGAACAATCGCGCTCGTTTGACAGCCTAAGGCATTTTCAGCGATTAAGGTATACGATCCAGAACAAAGGTTCGAGAACGATCCAGCAACACTTCCTATTCCGCCCACTATAAAGTTCGTTGCTCCTGTAGCAGTCGTATTTATAGATCCTGAACACTCTCCAGGCTCACACCCCGCGTATACCACATCGATTGTTTGAAATACAATATTAGCTGGCTGGTCGATCACATAGCCAACACTCGTTACACATCCTCGAGCATCAATAATGTCCACTGTATAAGTTCCGTGACAGACATTCGTTGCCAATCCAGCTTGATTTCCAGGGATGCCAAAATTCCAAACGAATGTATAAGGTGCTGTTCCGCCAAATGCATTGATTTGAACCTCACCATCACACGCTCCAAAGCAAGAGACATCAACGGTAACTGAATTACCACCAAACAAAGCTGGTTCAGAAATATTTACTTGCAAAAGTGCTGAAGAACAAAGATTATTGTCAATGATCAACATGCTATATGGACCAGCTGGCAAGCTTGAGAATACAAGACTTGTGCTCGTTGTTAGTCCACCATCAATGGAGTAGAGAAGGGTAGGAGTTCCACCAAGAACATTTGTAAAGGCGATTTCACCATTGATTTCACCAAAACACAAGATGTCAGTTACCACTTCTGTAAATGTAATTGCAGAGGGTTCAGTAATAATTAATTGTGTTACAGACTGACATCCTGATCCATCAGTGACTGTAATGTCGCAGGTTCCAGGAGTTAAATTTGTGAAAACACCAGTAGCATTATTTTGAATAATCACTCCATCATCAATTTGATAATCTATTGGAGCTAGCCCACCAGCACTTGTAATTGTAATCGTTCCATCATTAGCTCCAAAACAGGTAATGTCGGTCGCTACAGCAGATGTGATTGTTGGTCCACTTGAATTTGATAGGATCACTGTAATTGTATCTGAACAGCCATTTTCAGTAACTGAAAGTTCATAACTTGCTGGGCCAAGGCCTGTGAATAGAGTAGTGGCTCCACTATTTACGAAGTCGATGAAGTAATCTTCAGTTCCTGTTCCTGTACTGGATACCTCAATTGTTCCGTCAGAAATTCCACATGAAGGATTCACTGCTGCCACCAGAGAAATTGTAATTGCATTTGAGTTCACAAGGATTACTTGTTGAGTCGCCTGGCACCCACCACCATCTTCCACGACGAGGTCATACGTCCATCAGGCAGATTGGTAAATATCGTTTCCTGCAACAAATGTTACACCATTGTCGATACTATATTGCAGTATTGGCAATCCGCCAGAAGCAATTATCTCGATAGAGCCATCTGCGTTTCTACAGGTAGGGTCAATTAGATTCACAAGGTCGATTGTTGGGCCAGCAGTATTAGCGAGGTTTTCAGCAAGTGTTATTCAACTAATTGAGAAGTCCAAGGCAAATTTTCATGCGTATAATTCGCTTGGCCGAAGTATCCACTCTGGCTTTGAATTTTTTATCTGAACGGTACTTAGCAAGAAGTTCTTCGTGCGTTTTTTTCGCATCCTTTGGCATAAGAAGAATGTCGCAGCCAGCTGCAATTGCTTTGATCGATGAATTCGGAACATTTACGACGCCCCCCATACCCATTGCATCTGTGACAATAAGCCCTTTGAAACCAAGGCTGTCGCGCAAGAGACCTTCAATGAGGACTTTAGAAGTAGTAGCTGGCGCTCCATTCGTGTTAAATTTTGGATTGTTCTCTACGGCAAGGTGTCCAACCATAATTGATAGAACTCCATCATTTATTAATGCAGGATAATATTCAACTTCCTTTAGTTCACCATTAATCACTTGCAAGGATTTGTGCGTATCACCAGTGACTAGTCCATGACCAGGGAAGTGCTTTGCAGTTGCAATAATGTTTTGAGCTTGAGTTTGTTGAATAAATGCTTTTGAGAATGGAATGATGTTTTTCGGATCTGCTCCAAATCCACGATATCCTACTGTTTTATTTGGCGAGAGATCCACCACAGGAGAGAAATTGTAATTGATTCCAATATCATTTAAGTCATTGGATATTTTCTCTGCCTCTTCCGTAGCTTGTGCAATTGTGCTAATCTTATCTGCTCGTAAAACTGGTGTGGAGCCAATGATTTTTCGGTTAACCAATGAAGGTTCAGCATCTGCGGAGTATAAAAAAGGAAGATTTCCTACAGACTTATTGAGCGTTTCGTATTCGCTTACCCAATTTTTAAATTGACCCTTTGTACCATTTAGAAGAATCATCCCGCCGATGTATTTATTCTCGATTAAGTATTTTATACGCTCTTCAGATTTGCCTAGTCGCCCTGCAGCAGGCATGAGAAGTTGAGCCACAATTGACCCCTCATCGAGCGTTGAGAAAACGCTGTCTACCTTTTCTTGCAATCCACGATGTTCAGTTAGATAAACTGACAATGTTATTGGTGGCTCAGGTTTGGCCACGACAACATCTTTCCATGAATTCACTTTATTCGTTGAGTCCTCTTGAGCACAAGAAGTGAAAAAGAGTAAGGAGAGTATTGCTAGTAATTTAAAATTCATTCAGTTAATTTAATCATTAAATCAATTCGTGTAAAGTTAATACTCTTGAGAGTATCTCTAGAGGCCATCGTTACACTTGTCCACAAAAAGAATGTCAATAAGTGGGCCATTTTATGATAGGAAAACCAGAAGGAAAAGATTATCTTAATTGGTATAACCTAATTTACACCATTTATGCTAACCACAATTAAAACTTGGGCGGAAGAAGACCGACCACGTGAAAAGCTACTCTTCAAAGGTAGAGGCTCAGTTTCAGATGCTGAATTACTTGCAATACTCATTGGATCTGGAACAAAGGGTATAAGTGCCGTTGAACTTGCTCGCACGATTCTCAAAGCATCAGACAATGATTTAAACAAACTCTCACGAAAATCAATTACCTATTTCCAACAGTTTAAGGGAATTGGAGAAGCTAAGGCAATAAGCATTTATGCCTCGCTCGAATTGGCTCGAAGAAAAGTTCCAAGAAGAAAGGTACAATCAAGCCAAATTACCTCATCTCAGCAATGCTATGATCATTTCTATCCCAGTTTTGCGGATTTAGACCACGAGCAATTTTTTGCAATGTTTCTTAACAGAGCTAATAACATTCTCGGAATTGAACAAATCTCCAAGGGGGGGCTCTCAGGTACTGTTGCAGACGGTAAAGTGATTTTTCAGAAAGCACTAGAAAGTAAATCTAGCGCCATAATTATTGCTCATAATCATCCTAGCGGGCAACTTAAACCAAGTGAAGCAGATATAAAATTAACCCATTCGCTCTCGAAATTTGGTCTGATGATAGACATGCAAATATTGGATCATCTCATTATTACTGACGATAATTACTTTAGTTTTGCGGATGAAGGAATACTGATATGATAATTACAAAACAGTTTCACTTAAATGCAGGAGAATCAATTATTTCTAAGAAATGTTGATTCCCCTGTTTAAATTTATAATCAGTACTAGATTTCGACTGGTAATACTGTAGACCCAATGCGAACTGAAAACTTCAGTGGAGTATCAGGCGCGATAGATATTGATTTATCACACGGAGTTTCGAGTTTAACGATTTTGTTAAAACAATTTCTCGATTTGTTAAACTTGCTTCCCTTAGCATCTATTGTCACGGCCATTTCGAATACCCCGTCCATACGGTCAATTCTTTCGAAAGTAAGTGCTCGTCGTTGATGCAATAATTGGATGGAGCCAGTATCACTCGGTAAAGCAATATTCCCAAATTTATCAATTGGCGTAAAACGAACGATAAACTTATTGGTGTCTATCCATTCCAATTTTGGTTTGGTTCTTTTGGCTGTTGGCTGAATGCCTAACGCAACTTCCGTATTTAGTACACGTCTGATTCGTTCTGTACAGCCATCTGGGCGTTGGATTATTCCTTCTACAAGAATCCCAATCTTATAAGATCCAGGGAACCTTGTCTTGTTAATTACTCCTTTCAAAGTACCATCAGGATCAACGCGAAACTGGAAACTCTCGTCACGTAAATCAAATGCAGTCGGGTTCAATTTTTCATAATCGATCAAGTAATTCAATGTATGAAAAGAATTCACACTGTTATTTTTATCGAAGTACTTCTTACGTTTGGCTTTCGGAATTGTTTTGAAATCCAACAACAGATTACCTAATGAGTAATTTGGTGCGATCACTCGACCTCTGGCGCTTAATGACTTTATTGTACCATATGAAAAATCATCCAATTTAATAGCCATCTCAATATCGTTCCCTGCGAAAGGTTTTTTGACTTGAGCATCAACAGTGACTGAAACTGCCCCTTTTGAATAGATATTTACCGCGAGAGTTGCAGGGGTTCCTGTATTTACATAACCACGAGGGTGAGGCATTGGGCCTTTCACTTTTGGTTCCATCAAACGAACGGGTATTCTTTTGTTAGCAGCTTGTGTAAGTTTGGTGAACCTAGAACCTAATAATGCTGGTGCACCAGAGTGAATTAGTAATTCATTTTCATTGGCCATATACATGTACTCATCTTTGGAGTTTGGCATGTAAGTAGCCATAACATTCCAGGTTCCTTCCCAACCCAGAACAGGACCATGACTACGATTTAGGAAGATGGTACAGCGAGCGTCTCTTCGAACCATTGTAATAAAATAGGGTGTGTCCATGGCATTCATATACATGGCACCATTAGGTCCTTGTAATGAGAATGCCCAATTCTTATCCTCAAAGTCGTAACCTTGAATAGTAATCATAAAAACTTGATCGCTACAGTTTACCTCAAAAGGGGTCATAACCATTTCTCCAGGAAAGACCTCATATCTTGGGTCGACAGCTGGAACGAATCCCATGGTATGGGTTATAGATTTACTAAAAAAATTGTTTATGACATTTACATTTGACCCAAAAAAGCTCTGCTGAACTCCAATTGGCGCTGTTTTTCCTTTGCTAATGATAGTGTCAATTGTTGCAAAATCAATTCCATTCCATCCGTTGCCGATACCAAAGCCCAATCCAAAAATAATGGTGTCAGGAAATTCTGGAGTGGCTAAAGTTGTTAATAATGGATTAGAGGTTTCAATTCCATCCGTTAAAATACACATATAGCGCTGTTCTGCATCCGGTTGATTGGAGAATGGAGGACGAACAAGATTATCTTCTGTTTCAGTCAAAGCCGCGGCAAGTGGTGTTCCACCTTGAGCAATTACGCCTGCAATGTCTGCATTAAACGCAACTTGATCGTAAGGTGATCCTCCTTTAACCAATCCATACGCAGGAATTGCGCCAGAGACGGGTAAAACTTCATTAATACCCCCCGTACTTCGAAAGGTGTTCACACCAGCTACTACATACGATTCAGCAGCGAGATAGGCAGCTTCAGCGTCAAGTAAAAAATGACCAACTCCTAGCTTGGCAGCATCCCATTTTATGACGTTTGGAGCCATGCCCGTGAGTGGGTCAGGTGTCATTCCAGTCATACTTCCAGTTCGATCTAAGGCTATACCAACCACTACTTGGCTGTCATATGCATACCCCACATCAACTCCATTAAGTACAATCTCACGGTGATTTATAACGTCTGTCGCTGTTCGTGGGACTTCCGCCGAATAGTCAGGAAGAACAAGATCAGCTGTTACATAACTTGCCGTATATCCAGCTAAACCACCAATCCAAGGCCACAGAGGCTGAGCTAAATTATGCCCTTGAGCACCAC
>JBLHON010000037.1:0-18431 GCA_047621865.1 Crocinitomicaceae bacterium
GTGTTTTCAGATCCTGCTGTGGCCAATCCTTATGCATTTCCCTTGATAACAGGTGAAGTCACATTTTCTGTGATGGATGATTTGGGTTGCACGAATTCAGACACATTAATTATTACTGTGAATGCATTGCCAGGGAATAATTTGGGACCTGATCTAGCATCCTGTGATTCGTATTTAATTGATGGAACGTTAGCAGGAGTAAGCTATTTGTGGAATACTACAGAAATAACACCTACAATTACAGTCACCTCATCTGGAGATTATAGCCTTGTTGCCAGTGATCTTGTGACGGGCTGTTCAATGTCAGATACAGTGAATATTGTCATTAATTCAGCATCTGTAAATCTGGGCGCGGACGCGATAGTCTGTGACACGATCACCTACACCTTGGATGCTGGAACTGCTAGCAGCTATCTTTGGGATGATAATTCGACAAACCAAACACTTATTGTTAGTGCTACTGGAACCTATTCTGTTGAGATCACTGATGGGAATGGGTGCATTGCAATGGACACAATTACGATAACATTTATTCCATGCTCGGCATCAATTGGTGAATTGGAAGATAAAATAAGCTTTATTGTTTATCCAAATCCAACGACTGGACAGTTGACAGTTTCAATTCCCGAAGAGTTTGAAGCAAACGGAATGCTCTATATCATTAATGCAAAAGGTCAAGTGGCACACAGTTTAAAAATTCAAGAATCAGTAAGCAATATTGATTTGAGGGAATTGGCAGATGGCGTATATCAATTGAAGCTTCAAATTGGTCAAATAACTGAAACCAAACGCCTGGTTCTTAAAAAGTAAATTAAGACCTCATGCGTATAATTGGATGCATTACCCTCTTAATGACGTTTTCTGGCGTCGCTCAGGAAAGTTCAATTTCTATGGAAATGCCAGAAATGCAGATTCTTTATAATGGCTATGCCAATGTTGTTGAGTTCAAGAATGCGGGTGATGAAACTTATTTTGTTCGTTGCACTGGTTGCGATACTATTTACAGAACCTCACTGCCCAATAAGTATGCAATAAAGGCGAAGAGAAGTTTAGCAAGAGAAGTGGTTTTAACGCTTTATCGTGATGCAGGGACAAAGGTTGTTTTAAAGAGCTTCCGACTCAGGGTGATAAATCTCCCAGATCCAGAACTCTTTTTTGGAGCAACAAAGAGTGGATCGAAAATAGCTATTAATGCATCTCGTTTGTTCGCTAAATACCCACCTGAGATTCCGCTTAGAGCATCATTTGTGATAACAAAATGGACGCTTTCTGCCAGGGGCGAAAAATTTACGGGGGCTGGATCCAAACTTTCTGAGGAAGCAATGGCCTTTTTAAAAATGCTCTCAAGTGATGAAATAGTGAGTCTAATTACTCAGGTTAGAGGTCCAGATGGCATTACTAGATCTTTAGGTGGAGCTTATACTTTGTAGACTGCCTGATCCATGATTATCTTCTGGAGCTAAGCTTGACCGAATTTAGAAAACGCTTTCTTCTTGTTGAATCACTTTTCCAATGCTCAGGTAAGGTGTAGCATATTATTGAGTACATGGTCTCTTCTACAAGAAATGCACGAGAGATAAATCTAAAATTTTGAGAATCAGGACCAATGAGATCTATGATGAACTCAACGCCCTTATAACCGTTTACTTTAAAGCTGGATTTGTTTATGAGGAGGCCTCCTGAGTTATCAATGAATTTCTTAACGAAGGAGGTATAGTAAGTATTTAAATCTTTTTTGTTCGACTGAAAATCACCTATACCACTATGTTCAGAATGTAGTGTCATATAATAACCCGTAGAATCAACAATGCGATTTAAAGTTGAATTGATAGCTTCTGGAATAGCTGGAAATTCTACTGTGACCATACCCGTCAACTCAATTGACACCCAGTTATTTTGACAGTGGCATGTATATGAAAGTAATGCAAAGATGATGGTGATTGTTTTCATGCCTACACTAATATTATCGTAGTTTGAATCTACTTCGTTCTACCTCCAACAATCTTGTCGTACTCGACGTCATTTGGCTCCCACAATTCGACCTTGTTTCCTTCCATATCCATAATATGGACAAATTTCCCATACTCAACTGATTCGATTTTGTCTGTAATTGTAACACCTTCTTCTATCAACTGAGCGACGAGTGCTTCTAAATCATCCACGCTATAGTTAATCAAGAAATCCTTCTTAGAAGGTTCGAAATAGGTCGTTTTCTCAGTAAATGGACTCCACTGAGTAAACCCCTTTTTCGTGGTGTCTTCTTCTTGTCGCCATTCGAAATTTGTTCCATATTCGTCTGTGTCAAGTCCTAGGTGAGTCTTATACCATTCTCGCATTTTAACGGGATCATCACACTTAAAGAAGATACCACCAATCCCTGTCACTTTTTTCATAGTCGTTTTTGTTTCCTCCTTCACGGGAGCATTAATAACCTTATGCGTCGCGAAGCCAAATCCAAATGAGATTACGATGATCACTAAGATAATGGAAAGAGTTTTGATCACTCGAATTTGCTAACGATTGTTGATCAGAATTTAATTAGGCGACACAAAAAAGCCCTATTCTCCAAATGTAAATAGGAGAACAGGGCTTAGATTTATTGACTATTATTTATCGAGAATGATCGTTTTCATTTGAGTACCTGAGTTCGTTTGAACACGAAGTACATATGGCCCGTTTGCCACACCTGAAAGATCAAGCGACTTAGTTGAAAGTCCATTTACACTTTCAGTTAAGATCACACGTCCAGTCATGTCAGTTACAGAAATCACTGCAGTAGGATCAGCAGTTCCAAAATCAATGTTGAAAATTCCTGTACTAGGATTCGGACTCACAGTGAACAAATCTGCCGTGATTTTTGGTGTTGATACATTTGCAGGATTTGGCTGAAAACCAGGATTGGTAACATTCGCACCTCCACAGGCAGCAGGATCAAGATATTCGCTTGCTCCAAGTCCCCATGATACTCCAAGACGACCGTAGAAATCGTATTGTCCATTATTACTCGTTCCAGAACAAGCAGCAGCTCCACCATATAATTGGCCAATGATGCGACCTAATTGATCAAATAAAGGAGATCCAGAAGAACCAGGCTCAGTTACGCCCTCATCCCAAGAATCAATCCACCAAACGGAAGCACCACCAGTAGTAGCTTTATAAGGAGCATCTGCTTCGTAGCAAATTTTCTTTATATCTCCAGAAGGATGGTGAATTCCCCATGCTTCAGTTGCCGTTCCATTCACATCTTCATTATTCCATCCAGCGTAATATAATCCCCAATCAATTGCGTCAGTCACAGTCAAATTGGTTATTTCCAATAATCCATAATCAGATAATCCACTATTTGCAAGAAGTGTTGCTCCATTAACAGTTTGATCATAATTTGATGAGTTGTTATAGATAGGAGCAGAGTTTGTTGTCGTTGCACATGATAATGTAGCGTCTCCTGCTGCAACTTCCCAGTTAAAACGGAAAGCCCAACTTCCAACTCCTCCACCAAGACAATGATTAGCAGTTAAGAAATATGGAGTACCATCATTACAAGAGTTGTTGATTAGAGCACCAGTACAAATTCCACTTCCTCCAACAACAATCATTGCCACTGAACTACTTTGGTTTTTCCATAGATCACCAAGTGGACAATTTACGTCATAATTGCAATTTCCAGAGCTGTTTAAGGCTTTTGCAAGATTGTTTTGAACATTTGTCAATGTACGATATCCATGAATTACACTTGCAATTGTAAGCGATCCAAGTCCAATAGATTTTGCTGGCTCATAAAACTCAACGATCATGTGATCGCCATGCATTAATTCAGTTCCAAGTAATCCATCTTCGCGATTGTTACGTGAAGTATATGCACCAACTCTATTCGTTTCATTCTTATCGAACAAGTACAAAGAAGAGCCTTCTGGGATCACAACATCCTCTAACAATAAGTTCATCGTTATTGCGCCATTGGAGATTAAACCAAGTCGCCATACACGTCCACCATCAGGAAGACTTTCCCATTCACCAGCGTTTTCGAGCGTGAAGTCTGTTGCGAATTTATTTCCAAAACGATAAGGGATCGATTTGTCTTTATCATTGATGGCATCTTCTGCTTCTATTGCAGCCATGTCGAACGAGCCCATTTTCTTGTTCGGAACAAGAGCCGTGCTTTTAAGAGTCGTTTTCCATGTTAGTGGTCCACCTAAATTAGTCGTTTGGCCGAATGACGCTGTACTCATAAGAGTAAGTGCACAGGCAAAAAGTAGTTTTCTTTTCATAGTTTTAATTTGGAAGTATAAAGCACTGCTGCTATTTTCTTTTTATGCTGCAACCTCGTGGAGATGAGGTTTTTTCTTTCAAAATTTTACCGTCTGCAAGATGTGCAATTACATCAAGCGCGTATGTTTCAGGTTCAGTTCGGGCGCTGTCCCATGAATTATCAATGCTTCCTGTGAAGGCCACCTTTCCCTTTCCATCAATGGCGAATAGATGAGGTGTTGTCTTCGCTCCAAAGGCATCTGCCAATTTAGAATCTGCATCAACCACATAATTCATCGTGTATCCCATTTCCTCTGCATGCTTCATCATCGCAATTTTAGAATCAGCTCCTTCTCGTTTACCTTCATTTGAATTGATCAAAACAAAGCCAATTTTCCCTTCTGCAGCTTTTGCCGCTAAGTCATTGTATTGCTTCTCCCAGCCTTCGAATTTGTCACTACCAACTACGAATGGACAAGTGTTGCAAGAAAACACCACCAACAGACCATTTTCGCCAGCCAATTCACTCAAAGCATACTCATTTCCGTCAATTCCCTCCATTTTAACGTCCATCATGGGCGCTTTCTTACCAACTTTGACGCTTTTATCTTTATTTATTATATAAGACGAAGCTACCAAAGCAAGCGTTGGCAGTACAAGAGCGATAATGAGTAACTTTTTTTGCATAATGAGTTTTGATATTGTTTACATTCCTTAGTAATTTTAGCACGATCATTGCATATTACCAATCGACGACAAAGTACGAAATTATGAATAAATTACTTACCATTTCAGCGATCCTAGTAGGGTTTAGCACGCTTGCCCAGAAGTTTGAGATTCCAACAAAGAACCATCCATTTACGGATGTTATTGAGTGGAAAGGCATGGGATCAATTCTCATGAGCAATGATCCAAATACGCGACAAATCAATCTAACACTTGTAGGAAACCAGGAAACCAGTATCTGGGATCAGAAGTTTACACCTAAGAATGACGACTATTATTACTTATCAAGCGAAAATGCACGGTATGTATATTTTATAGATGATCTCGGGTTGAAGGATGGAAAAGCTTATTTCAGTCAGTTAAACTCTGCTGGAAATGTAAAGGCAACTTCAGTTTCAATAGGGAGTGCACTAAAGAAATTAGGCAATTACGATTACAATAAGCTCGAGTTAATCAATGCAGTTGTTACCGATAAAGCGCTCGTCTATCATTTTAGATATGACGATTCTAAAGAGAAAAGTGTGCGTGAATTCGCTGTTTTCATTACACACCATAATTTCTTGCCTTATGCAGTTGAACTTGGATCTATAAAAAATGCCGACCTCAAAAATGACGACA
Organism: Crocinitomicaceae bacterium; assembly: GCA_047621865.1. Classification (GTDB taxonomy): domain Bacteria; phylum Bacteroidota; class Bacteroidia; order Flavobacteriales_D; family Crocinitomicaceae; genus UBA4466. Next base: position 5,593 of record JBLHON010000037.1, read on the forward strand.
TAGGCCAATTTAGCTATATAGGATTTACAGATGATCAAATTTACTTTGCTGCAAGAACATACCAGAGTGGAAAGGGTTGGAATGTCCAATCATTCACGTCAAAAGGAAAGCCGCAACCATCTTTATTCATAAAAGCACCAAAGGATCTTCTTGCAGTGGAGGATATTGGTTTTGGAACTACAGGGAAATATTATTTGAAGGATAAATCTGATATTGAAAGAGGATTAATCGCACAAATTAATGGGTCATTCTACATGGTTGGTGGTCAAAAACGATCAACTGGATCTGCTTTGGTTCTAATGAAATATGTCGATGAAGAATGGGAGGAGATCAATGTAATGGTTCTCAATTATTTCATTGAAAAGAAGAGTTTAAAACTGGGTATATACCCAATGAATGAGGGGATTGGCTACCATCTTGATCACAATGGATACAATAAAGTTAGCATCATCAGTTTTACTCCAGAAGAGGAATCAGCGCATAATGATTTCACAGATCGCGCAATATATAATCCAAGTTGTGTCCTTCATCGCAAAAAGAAAGAAGAATTTACGGTAGATTTGCCAGAAGGTGTTTTGGTTTTCGATGCGAGTAAACTTGGAACTGCTACGGTTATAGAATTTGAATTACGAGAGAAATGATTATTGGAATTTGTGGAGGTAGTGGATCAGGTAAAACGACAATACTCAATCGGCTGTATACTCAATTCAAAGCTTTAGATCCGAGTGTTTTCTCAATGGATAACTATTACCGTTCTATTGATGAGCAAGAAGTTGATGTAAATGGAGAGGTGAATTTTGACCTTCCTTCAGCCTTAGATGAGCCTAAATTGACTTCTGATCTTCAACGTTTAGTGAAGGGCGAACAAATTATCGTGAAAGAATATCATTTCAATTCTCCTCCAGATAAACATGTTCTCATTACAATCGATCCTTCAAAACTCTTGATTGTTGAGGGATTGTTCCTCTTCCATTATCCTGGGGTGAAAGAAGTGCTGGATTATACAATTTTCATTGATGTTGATCAAAAAATTCAGCTGGATCGAAGACTTTACCGTGATCAAGAAACGCGCGGCTATACACGTGAAGCGATCTTGTATCAATGGGAGAACCATGTGACCCCATGCTTTGATAATTATTTGCTACCTTACCGTAACGATGCTGATTTCCTATTTAGAAATGATTCAAAATCTGATGAGGATTTTGAGAAGCTATCCAAGGAAATCGCATATCGAATGGAGGAGCAAAACGCATGGTAATACGAGTCCTGAAGAAATATTATGCGCTCGTTGGAGCAATTCTCTGTGCAATCCTTTTTCTTGCCTTTTACGCCCAAGTTTATTCAAGTAGCTATCAAGGTGCAGCAGATTCTTTTGAAGCTTCTTTTCATGATCGCGAAGATGAGCTCGCCAGTGGATTAGCATATTTCAAGAACGATCTGGTTGCCAGTGGAATTGACAAGGTTTGGACGGATGCCGAAAATCCAAGCGATATAAACCTTCATGTATATCGACATGATTCTCTGGTTTATTGGAACACAAATCAACTTCCTATAATTCGATTTGCTGAGATTCATTTTCCTTCAGAAGGATTACTACATCTTCAGAATGGTTGGTATTATGCGAAAATTATAGAGGTCGATGAGTTCCTAATCTGTGGATCATTCTTGATTAAGCAAGATTATTCCTACGAAAATAATGACCTTGTGAATGAATTTTCCGAGCAGCTTCCACTTTCCTTTGGAGCCTCGATTTCACTTGATGAATATGAGGGATATCCAGTTCAATTAGCGAATCAAGAATTCGTTTTCTCGTTATTGCCTGATGAGCTGCAGGCAGCAACAAGCTCTGAATCAATTTTGCTCTTGATTCTTCTGTTAGTGACGATCTCAATGTGGCTCTTATGGCTGTCGCAAGTACGCGTTCGATTGCCAAAAAAATTGCAGTGGTTCGTGCCACTTGCCGTAATCATTGTGCGGATTCTCTCGATCTACTATAACTGGTTTGCATTCATGGGAGAGACAGCCGCGTTCGATCCAAGTTTATATGGAGCGAATGCATGGTTTCCAAATTTTGCAGAGTATCTGATCAACATTGCTGTGATCGTTTATCTAATGACCGAACTTAAAGTGCTCATTAAGATTGTCGTGAAGAATGCATTTGGACGTTGGATTGCACTTCTGACCTATGTGGGCTCTATCTTTTTATGGATCTTCTTGGTTTACCTTATTCAAGGGTTGATTGAACACTCTTCTATTCCACTTATTATCGATAAATTATTTGCACTCAATGTTTTCTCATTGCTTGCTGTTGCGAGCATAGGAATCTTTTTCTATTCGTATTCTCTACTGCTGAGATCACTCGTAATGTGCTGTAAGGAATTGAAATGGAGCGCAACACAATTGGCAGTTATCACCTTCATTCTTGGATGTCTCTTCTTGCTCTATGAAATCAATATTGGCGATCAGGTCCTCTTGAATGGTCTGTTTCCAATGGTTTTTTATGGATTGATCATGTACCTGGTTTACCGTTATGCGAATGTGCGCAAGCTGGGAGCTGGACTAATATTATTGATGCTGTTTTCACTCGTAATCTCTGTGAATATTTCTGAATTCAACAGAGTCAAAGAACGAGGTGAACGCGAATTATACGCCAATCAAGTGGCCACTGAGCAAGACATTGTAACGGAAGCTGAATACGCTCTTCTTGCCGGGAAAATACAAACGGATAAATTCTTGCAACGATTCATTGCTGCACCTCAAGTAATGAGTTTTTCTGAGTTCCAAGAGGGGATGGAAAGGCGTCTATTCAATGGGTTTTGGGAACGATACGAGATGACTTTTAGCTTGTTTGATGAAGAGCATCAAGCACTCATTCAGTACAGCAAAGATCCTGGTGATTTGTATGATGAACTTCAAACAATTGTTGAACGATCAGGGGTTCCATCTGAAATCGACGACAATATGTACTTCATTGAAGATCATAGTGGTCAGTTCAGTTATATTATCCGTCAAACCCTAATAGCCAAGGATTCTTCCAATACTGCAACGCTCTTTTGCACCCTTAAATCGAAGAAAATTCCGGAAGAAATTGGATTTCCTCGCCTGCTGATTTCCGTTCAAACAAATGTTCTCGAAACGCTCGAAGGTTATTCAATTGCGAAATACCACAAGGGTCGACTGGTAACTAAGTATGGCGAATTCAATTATCCATCTTCGCACACAGCAATGGTGCCAAAGAAAATCAAAAGCAAGGGCTTTTTCGATTATGATAAGTACAACCATTATGTGTTAATGGAAGACAAATCTGATGTCGTTGTGCTGTCGAGCAAGAACTTTTCAAACATTGATTTACTCACCTCGTTTTCCTACCTCTTTAGCTTCTTTGGAATGCTGCTTTTACCACTGATTTTCCGTTTGAATTCTGGAGGAGCGATCAGAAGGACATTTAGTTTGGCAATGAAAATCCAGTTTGTGCTGATCTCATTGGTCTTCCTTTCATTATTGGCTTTTGGATGGGGGAGTGGAATTTTCGTAAGCGATCAATATAATCAATATACGAATGATGTCATTAGTGAGAAACTGAATTCCGTGCAAACCGAGGTGCGCTCAAAATTGGGAGATTTGGATGGACTTACAATTGAAGAAAATGGAAATTACATGCAGTTCATTTTCCAAAAATTCGCCAAGGTCTTCTATACTGACATTAACATGTACGACAATGATGGTCATCTGCTCGGAACTTCACGTCCAAAAGTATATAACATAGGTTTGCTCAGTGAACAGATGAATCCAATAGCTTACGAGTTTATGCATTACAACCAGAAGAGTGAATTTGTGCATGCTGAGAGTATTGGCGAGCTAAATTACTCATCTGCATACCTGCCATTTTACAACAATAATGGAGTTCTAATGGGCTTTATCAACCTACAACATTTTGGTCAGCAACGCGAATTTGAAAACCAAATTCAGAAGTTTTTGGTCGCCATTATTAATGTTTTTATTCTTCTGCTAGCAATTTCAATCGTACTGGCAATCTTTATCTCAAACTGGCTTACCTCGCCATTGCGAATTCTTCAAGAGAGTTTTGCTCGCGTGAAATTCGGGAAACACAATGAACAGATATCCTATGACCGCGAAGACGAAATTGGAGCCCTCGTGAAGGATTACAACCAGAAACTCTTAGAGTTGGAATTCGCGGCAGAACAACTTGCCAAGAGCGAGCGGGAATCAGCTTGGCGTGAGATGGCTAAACAAGTCGCGCACGAAATTAAAAACCCACTGACGCCAATGAAGTTGAGCGTCCAGCAATTACTAAGAACGTACGATCCCAATGACCCGAAAAGTGGCGACAAACTTAAGAAGGTTGCGAACTCCATTGTCGAGCAAATTGATGCCTTAACGAATATTGCAAATGAGTTTGCCTCGTTTGCAAAAATGCCGAATCCACGAGAAGAACGATTTGATCTTGTAGCGCTCGTTAGGGGTGTTCGTGAAGTATTTACGACAGAAGCAAGAATAAAACTGATCATAGTATGTGATCCAGATGTGATTCATGTGAAAGCTGACAAAGATCAATTTGTGCGGGTGTTTAATAATTTGATCAAGAATGCAATCCAGGCAATTCCAAGTGATCGCTCTGGAATCATAGATATTGATCTGCGTACAAAAGGGAATAAAGTACACGTAAAAGTCACAGATAATGGCGTAGGAATTGATCCTTCGAAAGAGGGTAAGATCTTCGTTCCTTACTTTACAACTAAAAGCACGGGAACTGGACTTGGACTGGCCATGGTGAAGCAAATTATTGAGAATCATCAGGGCTCAATTGATTTCGACACGACTCTTGATGTAGGAACAACCTTTGAATTGATTTTGCCGATTACCTTGTAGGAGATTTAGGCTAAGAAAATTGTTGAGGATAAATGAAATTAATTTCGATCATATTTATTCTAGCGAGCGGCATTAGTAGAGCCCAGACGTGTGATACTTTATACAGCAATGATAAGTTTATTGCACGAACGATAGATATATCATACAGAAACTGCCATCTCGTTGAGATTGATTCTGTTTATAGGATTAGGCAGAAGATTAGCAGCTTAGACGAGTATAATGAGAGCTACTTCATATATAATCAATGCCATCAACTATTCAATTCTGAAACAGGCAGGTTAATCCAGCAACAATGGAAATCCAATGATACTACTTATTTCAAGGAATACTATTCCTCAGGTGCACTAAAGGTCACTTCAATGGAATATGTAGATAGTGAGTATCGATTTTGGTGGCGATCAAGAAGAGAGTACCATGAAAATGGGAACTTGAAAAGAGAATATGATGGTGAATCTCTCGCTCTATATCCATGCAGTGAATATTACCCAGATGGCTCACTATTATCTACAGCTCACTATTACGGAATATTTGAACATCGTTGGGGCGACTACATTGAATATTTTCCGAATGGTCAGGTTTCGTCATTTCTAAGATACTCATTGCCGATTACTAACGATAGTATTGGTCAGCACTATCAATCTAGCCAGTTATTGTCAACATTCTTTTATAGCACGAATGGAAAGGAAGTCACGAAGGATCTTAATGAGGAAAAATATGTTCGAATTAATATATATCCACCCGACGAACACGAGGTCTACCTCCTTAATGATAGTTTGTATGTGTATACATTGTTTGAAGATCAGAAGGGGTACAGCAATGAAATGATGGATCTAAAGGCTGCAATAATAGACAAGCTGAAAATTCCTGCAAAATGCAATTGCGCGATAGGTGTGGCGCTAATTTCTCTTCTAATAACGAAGGAAGGCAGAATTGTAATAGCGGAAATCGAATTCCCTGATGGTAAGTTGAAGAAGAGTATCGCAAAGGCGCTAAAAGAAATTAAATCATGGCCAGCAGGTCAATATCAAGATCAAAATGTTGACACTGCTGTTTATTTAGATTTAATTTTCGATGAATAAAACGTGTGCATAGAATAGGCTGCACATAATCATTAAGAAAGAAAGTTCCTCCAACGATCTAAAAAGGAAAACCCAACTTTGAGCCGCCAAAGTTGGGTTTTTTGAACTAGTCTCCGACAGATGCGAATCAGACAATCGCAAAGTATATCAAAAGAGAGATATCTATGATAATACTAGACGCCGCGGAGAATATGATATAGCGCATAGGCGCAACCGCTAACAATAAACTAAGAGTAGTCATTGTTGGGATTAAAATTAAAATAAGTGACCAGACTGCTGCTATGCCGCCAAATCCTACTGCTAAACCACCCATGCAAGCCACGATGATAAGTGCAATGGAAATAATAAAAAAGCGATTAAATTCTGCTTCCTGCTCCCATGCTGGCAATGTTGCTATTCGTTGATCTTCTGATGTCATAACTGTGTATGTTTTGATGTAGACAACAAAGATGGTGGAACTATGGGGCGTTAACTATGATCTACTTCATCTTGAAACATGATCTTCGTCACCTTTTCAAAATTGACTAAAATGTGATTCGATATTGAAAGACAGGCAGGAGACCATTTTGATAAACAGTTCGAAGCTTGCCTGCATGAGCATTGTATTCTTCGTAAAAAATGTTTTGCTTATTGGTGAAATTTTGGACATCAAGGCCCCATTCTTGGGTGGCTTTTCTTCCAATTAGTTTGTACGCAACTCGAATGTTCCCTTTGACGTAATCTGGATAGCTTTTTTCGAATGCATTAGCGAAATCTCGGACTTCGTCTCCAGCCAAGGCGCTTTCTTCCAATAGAATTTCGGTGTAACGAGCTCCCCCATTCCAAGTGAATTTGAAATCAATTGTGAGTGCTGATGTATAACGAGGGTTTTCTTTTTGTCCTCCAAATCTAAACTCATATCCTATCAATGCATTAAATGTATGGTTCCCGTTAAAGGCTGTATTTCTCCAAACATTGTCACTTCCTAGATAGTTGGATTCGAAGAGGGATGCAGTGACAAGAAAATAGAATCCATTGTCAATGGGCTTCTCAAGGGTAATTTCCATTCCATAGTTGTAGCCCTTGCCATTGTTAACCATGGTATCTGGGGTTGCCGTGAGAAAGGATGCACCATAATTGAGCATTGAAAAAGTACTGGCAGTTGGTTCAACGGGAACGTTCGTGAGATATTGGCCATATGTTTCCGCTTTTAATTGAATTCCATGCTTGAATTTTTTCTCATATCCCATAATCAGATGATTACTACGAGTAAATCCGAGTGATCTATTTGGAGTCACGTAACTGAGATCTGCGAGCTGTGTTTGATCAAAATAAACTTCAATGGGTGCCATTTGACTGTGCATTCCAAATCCTGCAGTAAAACGCTGACTCTGTTTCATTTGCACGGACAAACCAATTCTTGGCTCAACAGACAATTGACCGGCGAGGGTCAGCACCTGAGCGTAGAGCCCACTTACCAATGTCACCTTTTCATTGATTCGGAAACGATGTTGAAAGTGAGGGCGAATCATACCCATCGTACCCGTAAAATCGCGCAATTTTGCAAAACCGTTGAGTTGTGGACGGTAAATAGAATCAGCTAGATTGAGAAAATAGATGTCGTTAATCACACCAGTTTTAATAAGATGTCTACTCGATATTTTATTCTGATAAGTGAACGATGCTGTATGTTTTGATATAGTTGAGTGTGCAGAAAAGTTCGTGAACGGATTTTCTCCAGCTAAATCCAAGGTGTCATTTCGTGCCACATTCATTGAGGATTGAGCTCCAACGATTACCTCAAAAAAGGACTTTTCATTAATTCTCTGCTTATGATTCAAACCGAGCATCCCAGTATTCGAAGTAAAATAGACATCGTTCCCAGTAAACCCCCAAAGATCGTTTTGCTCTGCTGTGTTTTTGGCCAGAATACTAATGGTGCTCAATCCTCCCATCCCAAAGATCTGAGTGACTCCTTTTTTCGATGGGAAGCGCAACTTAAAGCTGGCATCTTGGTACTTTGGAAGTGCCGAAGTCCCAAATTCAAGTCCAATTAATTGAAAGAGCTCCAAGGTAGAATAGCGATAGTTGACCAAGAAGGACGATTTTTTCTTCCGCGAAATAGGTCCTTCAGCCATACCCTCAGCACCATTAAAGCCCATTTGGCCCATAAATTCAAATTGTTCATTATTCCCTTGGCGCATTTTTAAATCGAAAACACCTGAAAGCGCGTTTCCGTATTCAGCGGGGAAAGCGCCCGTGAAGAAGTCAGAATTAGCAAGGACATTGTTGTTTAACATAGAGACTGGCCCACCTGTAGTTCCAAATCGAGCGAAATGATTCGGATTTGGAATATCTAACCCATCCATTCTATAAAGTACTCCAGATGGAGAATTCCCGCGAACGATAATGTCATTTCTGGAATCATCAGCACCTTGAACTCCAGCATAATTTTGAGCCATTCGAGCAACGTCATTAGAGCTTCCCGCGTAACGTTGACTTTCCTCTACTGAGAAAGTACGTGCACTAACGGTCGCTAATTGGTTAATGGTTGCACCTTGTTCATTTGCCGCGATCGTGACACCTTCAATTGCCTGAACTTCCTCGAGCATATCAATTTCAAGCACAAGTTCTTTGGAGGATGTCAATTCTAAATTTGAGAGAACAGCAGTTTCATAACCCGAGTAATTCGCAACTATCGTGTATCTTCCTACGGGGACATTCTCAAAGCGAAAAACTCCATCTAGATCAGTAAATTGCTTGAGTGTGTCTGTTTCACTAAGAACAAAAACCTTAACTCCAGGAATGAGAACTTCAGAATAACGATCAATAACTTTACCACGAATCGTTTGATCGATTTGGGATTGAAGTAAGAAGGGAACTGTAAGAATAAGGATACAAATAAGTGCTTTCATCGGCTATTTTCATCAAACCTACAGACAAAAAAAACACGAAAAACAGCTTTGGGTTGAACGGCAAGGATTAGTGATGTTTGACAATCCTTTGTGACGAATGACAAGCAATTATCCGTTCATCACACGGTCGTATTCTGTGATATGATAGCCTGATACGGGTGCTTTTGAACTTGTTTACTCCAGACAAGAAGTTTTGGACAAAATTAATTATTTCCCCAGCTTCATCACAATTTTTTGAGATTCTCCCGCGAGTTTCATGAGTTCACTGAAGTTTGTGTGAAGCTCCATGGTATTACCATTAGAAATTTGAGTGCCCTCACCAGTAACCTTCTTAATTTCCCGGTCAAAAGAAATCGTTAATTCATAATTGATCATCTCCAGTCCAATGCCTTCTCCTTCTTCCTCTTCTTCTAACGGGGATTCCACAGCAGCAAGCTGGTAAGTCAATTTATTCCCTTTTAAAATGAAAGATGAACTCGGGTTATTTTCACCCCCCATTTCCATAATACTTCCAGCACCAAAACTTCTATTCAATGCATCTATGCTTGAAAAATCATAGGAATAACTTAGTACGTCTTCATCGGATTCAACATATTTTACATTGCTGATGCCTTCAACAGATTTCATTTTATCTAGTGCAGCTAGCATTTCTGGGTCATTCATAAAGTCGCCTGAATCTGTTGAGTCAGCAGTTGATTCCATCATTTCCTTCATGCTAGAAAGATCCACTTGATATTCCATCGTTCCAGACCAATCTCTGTTAAAATGTATCTTTTGCTGTATTGTACACGAAAAAGCGAGGCAAGAAAGGCAAACGATATAGAGTAAATTTTTCATAATACAGATGTTAGATAGGTTTGTTGAAGACAATTTAATCCTTAAATCAGACCACAAGTTAAGCCAAACTATGAATAAAATTAAAACCTCGGACATTAAATGGCCTTCATGCTAATGTTCAACCATTCATCACACGGTCGAACTCTGTAATGTGGTAGCGTGATACAGGTACTTTCTGGGTTGTGCCGTCAATTTCCAACGAGTAACCCTGAGCATTCCCTGAAACATTTTTTACGGCGGAAATATTGACGATATAACTACGATGTGTCTTCAGATATTCAAAGGTGCTTTCAGACAGAGCAGTTTCCAATTTGGCAAGGGTGATTCGCTGGAGTTCTTTTTTGATATTCCCATCAACTTGGGAGTAGTACTCGACGTAGTTTCCAGAAGATCGCGCAAATAAGAATGTCGTTGAGGAAAGTTCAATTTGATTTTCGCTGCTGTCGCCATTAATTGTCACCTCGCTCGTAGCATCTTGAATATTTGCGTTTAATTCGGGGAACATATTACTCTGTGATACATGCTGAGTTCTCCATTTCATTTCAAAAAACGTCAGTACGAAGACAATCGGAAAGAAGCCAATGGAATACGTGAAAAACATGTTTTGGAAAAAGGTCAGGATTACAGAATTGCCTAAAAAATGATCTGGATTGACAATTTCTAAAATGAAGAAGTGATTGACAACACCAATAGCCGTAAGGTGTACAAAGATTGAAGCTAACTCAAGCCCTACTGTCCAGCGAACGTCCCATTTGCCAATAAAATAGGCATGCCAGCCAAAGATGAAAAGCAAATTGAAGATGAATGTAATGCCAGCAAAACCCATGAAGGCCAAGAGCGGGGAAATCATCAAATCAGTAAAGATGTCAAATGGACGAAAAGTAAAGAGAAACACAAAAACGAAAAGGGCAATTCCAAAGGAAAACCCCCACTTGATTTGGGCAGAAATAAGAATCGGGCTCGGCCTTTGAAGAAACTCTCGCATTGGAACAAATGTCTGAAAAAAATGATGAATAATGCAATTTCCATGGCTTGCGCTAATAGACAGTTAGCGGATAATCTTAATCTCCTGTCGTATATTCCCTTGAATCTGTGTGGACGAAAAGGGTTCTTTGATGAAATCGCCATGTCATAAAAATAAATTGACGTCAGGAGAAACGTTCTTTCATTCTCTGATTATTCCTACATTTGTCGTTCATGGATTCAGAGAAAAGGGTAGCGGTTATTGGAGGAGGAAGTTGGGCGACTGCCTTGGTGAAGATTCTCTGTAACAATGTCACAAAACTGAACTGGTTCATGCGAAATGAAGCAGCAGCTGAACACATCCTTAAATTTCGCCACAATCCAAATTACTTACAGTCCGTTGAGTTCGATCTTGACAAATTAGAAGTGAGCACGGATTTGCAGAAAATGATTGAGGGCGCCGAGGTTATTATTCTTGCCACTCCTTCAGCATTTTTAGTTGAACTTTTCGAAGATTTCCCTATTGAATTGATGAAGGATAAAGTCGTCTTTTCAGCCGTAAAAGGAATTATTCCTGAATACAATGCCATTCCTGCGCGCTTCATTCACAAGACCTTTGGAACGCCTTACGACGAAATTGGAATTATCTGTGGACCATGTCACGCTGAGGAAGTCGCGTTAGAAAAATTGTCTTATCTCACTGTCGCTTGCCAAGATGAAGACATTTCAGAGGAAATGGCGGATAAATTAGCCTGTCGTTACATCAAGACAACAACTTCTGATGATCTCTTTGGAACAGAGCTTTCTGCCGTTCTAAAAAATGTCTATGCAATCGCTTCTGGTGTCTGTGCAGGACTTGGATATGGCGATAATTTCCAATCAGTGTTAATTTCAAATGCCATTCAGGAAATTGAGAACTTCATTGATGAGGTAAGCCCAATTCACCGTGATGTGAAATCATCCGCCTATCTGGGTGATTTACTTGTTACTGCTTATTCCAAATTTTCGCGAAACAGAACATTTGGATTCATGGTCGGCAAAGGATACTCTGTGAAAACGGCCCAACTTGAAATGGACATGGTGGCTGAAGGCTATTATGCTACGAAAAGTGTCATGGAAATCAAGAAGAAATTCCAGATCGAAATGCCAATCGTTGAGGCAGTGAATAATATCATCTACGAAAAGATCTCGCCCGTTATTGAAATGCGGATTCTCTCAGATCGTTTGAGCTAGATCGAAAACAATTCATGAAATTTCCTGTCCTAAATTTATCAATCCGTGAAAATCGTGCATTGACTGAATTAAAACGAATCCACTGTTGCTGCGAACGTGCGTCAGAATAGATTTTCTTTAACTTTGTGCAAAATTTTTCTTCTATGAAAGTCTTCAAGTTTGGAGGTGCTTCTGTCAAAGATGCGGCAGCCGTTAAAAATGTTGTAAGTATTCTACATCTCTACAAAGGTGAGAAATTGGGTGTCGTTATTTCTGCGATGGGCAAGACTACAAACGCTATGGAGGAAATCACAAAGGCATTGTTAGAGAGAAATCGCTTGGAATTTGATCGCTTGATCGAAGAACGGAAAGCATTTCATCTTGGAATTAGTAACGAACTATTTGACGGGAATTTTAATTCGATTAGTGAGGAACTGACTGCAATTTTCGATCAATTGACTGCAAAATTCGAGGAAAACTCTACTGAGAATGCAGATTTGGTGTACGATCAAATCGTTTCGCTAGGGGAAGTTCTCTCTACGAAAATTGTGTGTGCATATATCGATGATCAAGGGATTGCTGCAACCTGGATGGACGCTCGAAAATTGATTCGAACGAATAACAAACACCGGGAGGCAGAGGTTGATTGGGAGGAAACGACAAAACTATTTCAAACAGAATTTTTACCCACTTACAAGGAGGTTGATGTGATAATTACACAAGGTTTTATTGGACATACCTCGGAAGGATTCACAACAACTATAGGTCGAGAAGGATCGGATTTTTCCGCTGGAATTATCGCTTATTGCTGTCTTGCAGAAAGTGTCACGATCTGGAAAGATGTTCCTGGGATGTTGAATGCAGATCCAAAATGGTTTGATAATACAGTGAAATTGGATCGAATTTCATTCAGAGAAGCCATTGAGCTTGCCTATTATGGAGCTTCTGTTATTCATCCTAAAAC